>CAZLPL010000047.1:0-7466 GCA_964561405.1 Microcaldota archaeon | reverse complement strand
TTATCCAACATACCTGAAGGTATGGATTTTCAAAGCCCAATCAAAAAGCAATAAACATCATTGCAACGTCTATTAGGGTAGCAATAAAATCTGCACACCCCAAAGAGCGCCAGGAAGTGTTCAGAAGCCAATACTATTCTCGGATTGGGAAGGTCCTTGGGTTATTGCAGACCATGCTTTCGAGATCGCACAGCACTCTATTAGGCAAGGTGCTGAACTATTTTCAACACTTAACAATTATGTGCTTTACAATTTGGAGAGGGATGATAGAAGCTTCCAGCCGGGGACACGCTTGCCCTGATTGCACCATCCCTTATTGCTAATGGGGCCGAGAAGAATGAGCTGCACCAGATAGCCATCAGTGGGGCGAATTTTCTTGACGGGGGCTTGACAGGCAGTAAAATATCTGAAAAGGCATGAGGTCACCTTAAGGATAATAAGCACGAGCTATTCGCAGTATGTCCATTATACGGCAGGCCTGATAGGGATACCTGAAATGCACACAATAAGCACCAGATTCCTCATAGGCGAGCTCAGGGATGCGGGAAGTGAAGGGGACATGGAGTCCATTAGGCATGCTGCGAAGAGCATACTTGAACTGCACAGGACGGATCTAGGCTTTTCCGGCAATAGGCAGGTGAATGTGTGCAGTATGGCAGCGTTCCTGGACAGGCTCTTCGATGCGCGCACACCAGCTTTAGCACAGTCATGCAAACGGTGAGGCCGGTGGGAAGGGAGAGGAAGCTGGATGCGCTGCGCGAAGTGCTGGAGGACGAGGGCATGGGCATTGGGAATGCCGTAGTCGTAGGAGATAGCATCACTGACAGAAATATGCTCAGGGCTGCATCCTTAGAAGGAGGCCTTCCATATCTTTCAATGGAAACGGGCATGCGGTGCAGAATTCGCTGGTCGCCGTGATGTCGCAAAGCTGCATGGTCATCCCAGTTCTGGTTCAGATATTTGACAGGAGAGGGATAGAAGGGGTAATGAATGTTGCCAGTAACTGGAATCTCCGCACCCCTGGCAAGGAAACTGGAGAGGGATTTCTGGACAGCGAGCTTTTACTGGAACTGAGAAGGCTTGATAGTTACGGGAGATTTTCTATGGCGCAATGGATTACAGAGTCGAACAGGGAGGACTTTACGACCAGAAGCGCTGAATTTAGAAAAACCGTTCGGGGCATTAACGTGGGAGCCGTAGACTAATGGGTGCGATGATGGAACCGGCTGCAAAAACAACAAGATGGTACGTGATAACTGGGACCCCGTCTTCGGGGATTGCCACGCTGGCATGCGCACTGAAGCCTTACGCAGACAAGATTTTCCCGGAAATCGCTAGGGCGTACTTGGACAGGAGCATCAAGAGGGGCCATACGATAGCTGAGGTGAGGAAGGATGAAGCAGCATTCCAGAAGAAGAGGCTTATGCTTAAGCTGTGGCGTGAAAGAATGGCTAGGAGGGATAAGCTGTACATTTTGAACGGTGGTGCCGGACAGCATGGCATATTTCAAGATAACCGGGCTTGATGCTGGCGCAGTAAGGACGGACATCTTCAGATACAGGAAAATTTTCTACCTGGATCCTTTGGAATGCCATAAGGATTATGCAAGGACTCAGACAGAGGAGACAAGAGACGAGCTCAGCAGGCTATTGTTCAGCAGCTATTCGGATTTAGGATATGAGGTAATACGCGTGCCTGCGGTTTCGGTGGAGGAACGTGTGAGAGAAGTGCTTTCGCATCTTGAGGGAAGTGCCGCACTTCCGCTTGGATGAGTGCGGCAATGGAAACCTGTAGATGCGGCATTTGGCATCGGGTTTGCAGGACATGCACATGGCAGTTGGGCAAGGTAATACCGCCAATGCGCATGTTTTTATACCTTGAAATATTATAGCGTAGTGTCGTGATTTTTATGGTAGAAGACGTGAAAAGGGAACAACAGGAACTGCTCGCACAGCTAAGCTATCTGCAGAGCATGTACAGCCAGCAGTACGAGACCGTGCAGAATGACATAGCATCATACACCATAGCCAACACGGCGCTGCAGAAGAATATCGACCTTCTTCAGAGCGCGAAGACGCTGGGTGGGTCGGACATAATGATAAGCGGGGAAGGTGGAGCGTACATGCACGCCAAGCTGGCAGGCAGCGACACAGTAATGACGTATGTCGGCGCGGGGTACCTGGTGGACATGGACTCCCTAAGCGCAGTCGAATTCATAAGGTCGAACCAGAAGAAGAGCGAGCAGGTGCTCAACAAGCTCATGTCGGACAAGAAGATGCTCGAGTCCGAGCTGCTAGACATCTCATTCAAGCTGAATGCTCTGCGCGCACAGCAAGGCGTGCAATAAGGTCATGTGGCATGTTCGACGGGCTGAAAAAGAAGTTCTCAAGCTTCGTGCAGGGGCTAGCCAAGAAAGAGAAGGAAGAGGCACATACGGAGGCAGAAATGCCTGCAAGTGGGGAGATGCGCGAGGAGCGTACCGGAACAATTGCAGAGACCAAAGCGGAAGCCAAGGAGGAAAAGTGTGAGCCCGGCCAGGAACACGTTGAAGTGCAGCCTGTTGCGAAAGTCGAAAAAAAGGCCGACGAGACAAGGCCAGCATTTTCGATAAAGCCCAAGAAGACCACCTCCAAGGAGGACATACGTGTGCCTAGGGTGGAAACCGAGAAGAAGGAGAAGCAGGTTAAACCAGGTGTGCACGTGGAAGGGCCGGGACATGAGCCAGTGCAGGCTGCCAAGCAGGCGCATGCCTCTATCGCTGAGCCGAAGGAGGCAAAGCCAAAGGTGACATTCGCTACAAGGCTTAAGGGCGTGATATTCAGCCAGGTGAAGATAAAGGAGGCGGATGCGGATCCCTTTATAGAGAGCCTTAAGATAGGATTGCTGCAATCTGACGTGAACTATGACGTCGCAGAAAGGATGACTGAAGACATACGCAAGGCGCTCGTGGGCAGGACTGTGGAGTCAAGGAACATCGAGGGGGAGATAACAAAGGCCATGAGGGAATCGATAATGAAGGTGCTTGCAAGCGCACCTGAGATAGACATAGTCAATATGGTTAACAGCAGAAAGGAAGCAGGACAGCTGCCGTTCAAGATAATGTTCATAGGGCCCAACGGGGCCGGAAAGACTACGACCATGGCAAAGATAGCCAACATGCTGCTTTCCAACAGTATAACATGCGTCTTCTCTGCAAGCGACACATTCAGGGCAGCAGCCATAGAGCAGACAATACACCATGCCGGAAAGCTGGGAATAAACGTGATAAAAGGTAGCTACGGCGCTGACCCTGCGAGTGTTGCGTTTGATGCAATAGCGCATGCCAAGGCCCATGGCATAATGGCAGTATTGATAGACAGCGCCGGCAGGCAGGAGACCAACAAGAGCCTGATAGAGGAGCTAAAGAAGATGGTGAGGGTCACTGCCCCGGACCTCAAGATATTCGTGGGCGAGGCCATATCCGGAAACGCGCTCCTTGACCAGGTAAAGGCAATAAACGAGGCAGTGAAGATAGACGGAATAATACTGACCAAGCTTGACGTAGATGCCAAGGGGGGCAACACCCTTTCCATCCTCAGCGACACCACAGTGCCGGTACTGTTCTTCGGCACCGGAGAGAAGTATTCTGACATAATGAAGTACGACCCGAAGTTCATCATAGACAACATACTTCCATGACTTAGAGTCCTGCGCTCATGCCGGGCTGAAAGAGGACAGAAATTCACGGTAGATATTGTATGCGGTTCCAATCTCTTCGAGAGTGACATACACATTGTATGAGTGCAGCAGTCCGTAATTTCCCGGGCCGAATGCCACCACGGGCATTCATCTGACCCTGAAGTACCTACCATCGCTTCCGCCGTTTTTAATCACTGCCTTTGAATTTGTGATGCCTTTTCGCTATCTCCATGAAAGCGGCAACTTCAGGCAGGTCTGGGGCAGTGTAGTTTGGTTCGGAGGATATCAGCATCTCGGCTTCTGATTCCTTGATCATCGATTTTACTATGGAAAATACAGACTTATAGCTAATTAGATAAATAATCGAACATTTTAGGCAAGAAAGAAGGCTTGTTGAATTCTACAGAAAGCTGATACTTCATCGCAGCCAATGATTGGGCGAAACGATTTGATAGCCGTTTTCGTGCAGGTTTCCAACACTGTTCCTGCGGATTCAAGTCTGGTGAATACGATGGGAAAAATTCCAACCTGAAAGTCTTTTGGCGATCCCTCAAAAACTTGTCTGCTATTCTTCCGTGATGACACGGCCCGTTATCAACAAAGAGCAAGACCTTACCCCATCGTTTCAGAAGTTTGTTTCCAAATCTGACGAAATCCTTCTGCCGTTTCCTTTTAGGAAAACTGAAGGCAAATGAACGTTTGCTTCTGGCACCAAAAACATTTGTGCACTTGTTTTTGCCGTTTATTTTTACCACAGGGCTGCTTCCCCTTCTTGCCCAACCCCCATGTATTATCGGCAACAAACCAAAAGTTGCATCGCCCTCGCAGCCTATTACGAAATCTCTTTTTCGATAATAGCGTACCAACCTGGAGCTTTTTTTAAATTTGTTGACCTCTGCATCATCAGATGTTTATAGTGCCTTGGCCTAGGTTTCTGAACACTGAATCCTAATGCCTGTAAGAGTTCCCACACATGAACATGTGTATATTTTACGTCATATCTCTCTCGGATATACTCCCGAACTTCCTTTGTCGTCCACAAACCACCTTTATTCCCTGACGGCCCTCTTCTTTCCAAATGCCTTACCAGACTTTTACGCTGCCTTAACGTCAGAAATGGGATTCTACCCCGCTGTTTTATCGCATCTTTGGCTATTACTCCTTTCTTGCAGAATCGGTGTAATATATCATGAACCATAGTTCTTTTCAGGTCTGTGGCATCTACAATCTCATCGATACTTTCGCCTTTCTTACGATGTATAGCGCACAGGAGACGAAGTTTTGGCTTTGCGTGGTGCTCAAGTATATACATATTTTGCAACGGAGTCAATTCTACTCTAGGAAGGAATTTGTCGCCTTTTGGTAAATTCCACATATACTCACAGTATTTTTACTGTGAGTAACTATATGAAGTTCGGTTTTCAAACTAATTTGCTATTATCTCTTCCGCAGAAGATATGCGAGGAGACTTGCAGTGTTCATACCGATGTGGTTCTTCTGGTACATAGGCAACTACAGGTTCCTTGGCGATGCTGCCACGTTGATGTCGGCGCACGGGATAACTGTTGCGGATTCAATACTCTTCCTTGCTGTAGGCGCGGTAGGGTATCAGGGAGGCGCGATAGTGATAGCTTACCTTGCGGACAGGATCGAGCGCGCAGGGTCCTCGTATTCCCCGCCACGGTAGTGTAGCTTGTTGGGATGGTACTGATAAGTTCGTTGTCAGGGGATGCAACGATAATAGCATGCTCGTTCCTGGCATCCCTTGCATTAGGGTCGTACCTCCAGGTGGCATATACGTTCACTGCCGAGAGCTATCCGACGCGGGCCAGGGCTTCAGGGTTCGCGCTGAGCGATGGAATAGGACACCTAGGAGGTGTCATAGGCGCGCTCCTGCTCCCGCTGGCTGTTGCGAGTTATGGATTCGGAGCAGAGTTCATGGCGATCGGGATCGCAAGGCTTCTTGCAGGAGTGATAGCGCTAGCCGGCCCAAATGCATCGGGGCTTGCCCTTGAAGGGATATCAAAATAAGCAGTAGCGGTAGGCTTTGATTGCGATACAGTTTAATACTCTCGGATTTAAAGTTTAATTGATATTGCCCTATTGCGCGAGGCAGATACATGGAAAATGAAGGCATTGAAAAAGATGGCAAGCAACAGTCCCTAATTTCCGACATGAAGGAATTTGTAGAATCGATGTACATAATAAAAGTGCCATCCTACGGCAACAGCTTTTTCTACTCGTTGGGATTCCTTCTGCTCGTGATCTTTGGGGTCCTGGCACTGACTGGCATCATCATGGTCTTCATGGGCCCCTACTGGTGGGACTTCAGCCCTTATGGAGTCTTCATTAGAAGCATACACATGTGGGCTGCGCAGGCATTCCTGCTAATACTTGCACTGCACCTCCTCACAGTCTTCTCCACATCAGCATACCGGCAAAAGAAACTGATATGGGTCATAGGCTCTTTCATGTTCCTGCTCGTTGTGCTCCAGGCAGCATTCGGCTTGGGCATAAGGGGCGACTTCATCTCCCAGTGGAACGACCTCTCGGCTGCAGACCTGTGGAACGGCTCCGGGCTGGGATACTGGATAAACCCCATAAATTTCGGTGCGCTGTACGGATGGCATATAGCAATCGTGCCCATACTCCTCATAGTGCTCATGGGCACACACTATATGATGGTTAAGAAGAAGGGCATATCCAAGCCTTACAGGAGCGACATACCCTACACCATGGTTTACGCGGACCATAGGAAGATGTACATCAGAGGCATTGCGACAGTCGCGCTCATACTTATATTCGCATTCATTTTCCGTGCCCCATACGTTTCGCCAGTGACAATACAGAACGTTTCCGCAGCTTACCCCAGCATAATGGCAACCACGCTGCTTAGCGAATTCAACTATAGCTCGGGCACGGCCACGTATCTTGACACCATAGACCCTTATGCAAACAACACAAGGCAGATTTACGTCACAGTCCCTTATGAAAAGTACCTTGAACTCCACCCAGGATCAGTCAATGAGGAGACTTCTTTCCTTTCGGAGAACTCGGCGCTGCAACAGAGCAGCATTGCTTCAGCATTCGCGTACTTCTCTGGCAACGGCACCATAAACGTCACAGATAATGCAAGTAACCCCCTGATACCGATGATAAGCTCCCTGGTACTTCTGGGACGCTCGGGGCTTTACGACTCTGCAATAAACACGGAGCCGGGAAGCTATCTTGACACCACATACCAGCTAAGGTTTCTCTCAGATACAGGATTGATGGATACCTATGCGACCAAATATGGGCTGCAGTATCAGCAATGGGGCATGGTGAAGGGGACTTCGGGATTGTGGCCGCCTGGAGTCTGGATGGCCGCTCCATACAACTTCCTTGAGATGACTCTGATAAACAATGACCCGAATCAGGATCGCGATGGGGTGATACTGTCTGTGATGGCATTCGTGCTATTCATCCTCTTCCCGTTCATACCTTTCGCAAACCGGATACCTGACAAGCTTGGGATGTATAAGCTCTTCTGGAACAAGTTCACAATACCCGAGTACAGGAAGATGAAAGGGGAGAAGGAGGAGCAGCGGTAAAACATCGTGCAGGCGGCTTTGTAGATTAATTCAAAATCTGTAGTTTAATTAATCTTTTTGTAGTTTTATTATTTAGCTAATGAAGAAATAGAGGCACAAGATTGGAAAGAAGGATAAAATGGCTACATATAATTATAAATGTAAATTATGCAGTTTTACTTCAAAAACTGATGAAGGAATAAAGAAACACATAAC
>CAZLPL010000046.1:0-7916 GCA_964561405.1 Microcaldota archaeon | reverse complement strand
TATCTATTATGCATTTTCAGATATAAATACCCATCTACACCAGCGAGATTGGGACATAAGTCGCTCTAGTCATTTACAATAATCACGTATGCACGTTTTCCTAAATATTCTTTAGTGCAGTCTACTTTTGCGCCATTACCGTAAGGGGTAACTCTTTTTTCCATTATTACTAGTACGTTTTCCGACAAACGTAAATTTTTGGTAGTCACATTCACTTTTCTCACAAAATCGCTCTGGTAGTATGCACATGTAAATACTTAAATACTTTAAGGTTAGTATATACATATGTTTACATGCTATCGTACAGACTGACAAATAGAAACTTCTGGAAATTCAAGTTGGATCTCAACAATGTGATAAAGTACTACAAAGAGAAATATTCAGTAAATAAAGAACGAGATTGGAAACTGTATGAGAAAGAGTATAGGCGGCGCCTAGAAACTGCAGTCAAAGAGATAAAACCAATAATAGAAGAGGCAATATACTTTCTGTCAAACAATATCAAACAGATAGGAAGTCCACCCAAAATATCTTTGGAAGACAAGGTTCTGATGTTGCTACTAAAAGACATTTTCGATACAAGCAACAGGAAGACCGCAAGATTATTACCGCTCTTCAGTTGGCTGGCTAGAATTTCTACGTCTTACAAGACCGTTGAACGCCTGTATTCAGATCCTCTTGTTTCTATGGCCATACATAACATGTTTGTAATAATGGTAAGAAAGGAAAGAATAACCAACTTGGAGATATCCGGCGATGGTACCGGATACGGCCTTACAATAACAAAACACTATTTCACTAACGTCAGAAAGGAGAATGGTAAGAAAAAGATATTTGCATACGCCTTCGCATTTGTGGACCTGAACACGGAAATGTATGTTGGATACGGCACAGGAATGGGTCGGAGATGGAGGCCTTCAATAATGCAAACGAAATGATGAAGCGAATAGGAATAGATGTGAGTAGTGTAAGGTTAGATAGATATTACACCTTCAAGTCTATAATTGACAGGTTTGGCAAAGAGACTAAGTTCTACATTCTTCCTAAGAAGGATACAATAATCAAAGGTAAAAAGAAGTGGCATGACATTTGGAGGGCATTCATGGAAAATTCAAGGGTTTTTCTAAAAGAATATTGCAGACGGGAAAGTTCAGAAAGAGGCTTTGCTTCTGATAAAAAATCGGATGGTTGGCAAGTGCGGCAAAGGCGAGACGATAGGATTGCAACTGCAGTTATGTGTAAGGGAGTCTGGCACAACCTTCTTTTACTTGGAAAAGGTTAACTTATGTCCCACACCCGTTCAAAACATTTCCTTTTATATATCAGAAAAAGGATACAACAAATTGTAAAATAAGTGTTCAGAATGGCAGTAAAAATTAATCCCTACGAGGCATTAGGTGTAAAGCGAGATGCATCAGCCGACGATATAAAAAAGCATATAGGCGGCTGGCAATGGAGCTTCACCCTGACGTAAATCCAGACCCATTAACTCAAGAGCGCTTCAAGGAGGTAACTTATTCATACGAAATACTTAGCGACCCTGCAAAAAGGGCAGAATATGACCTTAGTTTCCTTAGCGACCCTGCAAAAAGGGCAGAATATGACCTTAGTTTCTCATACGCACAAAGGGATAGTGGTAGAAATGGAGGACAAGGCTTCTCTGATTTTGATTTTTCAGATATTTTTGGTGATGCTTTTAGAGGCACACGAACTGGAACTAGCGGTTCTTCTCAGTCGACTAGGACACAAACCCCTTCTGGTGGAACATACAGAGTAGCATCTGGCATATATAATAGAAGTGTAAGTTATGATGGAGATATAGTGATAATGTCTGGTGCTATTATTAATGGGAGTGTTAAGTCATCTAAAGGAGATATAACCTTGGAAAGTGGTGCTGTAGTAAATGGGAGTGTTAAAGCAAGTAGTGGCGCAGTCCATAATAATGGAACAGTACATGGCAGCATAAGCGACTCGCAAGGGTCTAGGTCGACAAGTGCTGGTCGTTCTAGTGGTTCTTCATTCAGTGCAGACGGAGTACACTTTAACGGTGCAACTTTCGGAGTACACATGGGTGATTTTGTTGGAGGCGCAACCTTCTCTGGTAGAGGAACCCAAGCCCAGCAATTCTCTACAGATGGAAGCATAAATATAACAAATAGTGGCGTTGCCGTGTTTGATGCATCATATGTAAGAATAGGGAAAAATGAGCAGGTATTCGAAGCGACATCTCTCCGTGGCGGACAAAGCATGGTAATGCAGAGAGGGTTCATATATGATGGCAGTGTAAAAGTTAATGGCATTGAAGTAGGAAGAGATACTGGTCAAGGATTCGACCTTAGAAGTGACCCAAGAACTCGGGAGTTTGCTTACTGACATACTCCCACGATTCAAATCGTGGGCTTTCTGCTATGAATTTTTGTAAGTATTTAATCACCCGAAAGCGACAAATTGTAATAACACCCTAATCTGCGACAAAACCCAACAGGTTGGCATGAAGACTCGTTTGGCTATGCACCTTCAATACTCTGACCCCGTGAGGTACGACAGGAAGCTATCCTTCTGGAAGCTTTGTCCACCCTGTACGCAGATATGGAGTCTCTGGCTCTAGGCCCGATTCCTTGCACTTTGACCGCGCCGGCTATTGAGGTTTCTGCAGCCCTGAGAGCCGCCTCACAAGCATCATAAGCTGCAGAAGCAGCGCAGTAAGATTCTACTAATTTGCTTACATGGCCAAAGTACTTCAGGGATGACCCTGAAGAAGATATTTTCCTTTGTAGTGAGGAACTTATTTCCGATAATACAGTAGGGATTTGCAGTGTTTTCGAGACAGAGTGCGTCAAGACGTAGCGTCAGGGTATGCCGCTGCTATTGCAAGTGATGCCTTTTTGGAGTAGTACTCTGTGAGGAGCCCGCCTAGACGGTGCTTTTGGAAGTCGACAATGGCCACATCTGCCAAACCCTTGGTTCCTCCAAGCTTTACCTCCACAAGCCATTTTATTGCTGCAATCCTGTTTGATTCCTCAAGCCAGAAGCCTCGAGGAGTCTCTAGCATCTCCCAGGGCTGGATATCAAGCTCGGGATACGCTGCAGATACTGCCCGGTACGGGCTGTTGGAGAAATACTTATACAGCAGGCCGCCAAGCCGGTTATTCTTAAACAGTAGTTCCGAATCCTTCAGGTAAGATAGGATAATTCCACTATTCAGTATTTTGCCCTATGGTTTTATCCACAGGGCACATATTGAGTTTTGCGACCAATATGTACGTCTACCAAGAGAACTTGAAGTATAAAATCCCCACACCTCTCAAAGGAGTTGTGGAATACTTATCTAAATGCATCTATAGTAGTGAGCTCTGTCGATACAATAGTGTTGATATTGCTGCCACGATAGTGGCCGCTGCAATACAGAACAAAAGCATTGACGCAATCTCAATGTCTCCAAATCCAGATACGGTCTTCTGGAGAATCTACAAAGGCGTAGACCTCGGGAAATTGCAAAGTCTAATCAAGACGCAGAGACCTCCTAAAGGAACGCATCTGAAGATCCTGATAGACGGTCACGATGATATGTTCCATGGCAAGGATGCTTTGGGAATTGTAGGAACGAAACCAAAAGGCGGATCCCACCGCGCTTTCAAGTATCTGGCTGCGTTCTCCGATTCCGACCCGAAAGGCATAGTTGCATTAGAGGAACTATTCGATGGGTCAGTCACGAAGGATGCCCAGAAGTTGATTGAAGAGCTAGCAAAAGACTACGTGATAGACGTCGTAATAATGGACGGAGAATTCTACAAGGCAGAACTCATCAAATACCTGGCAGATGCAGGGATTAACTTCCTGACCCGAAAGACAGATACTGGCAATATACGCGAACTGAAGATACCATACAACAAACCGTACCTATACAAAATTGATGTAAAGAGGCCTGACGGGGCGATAATACATCTTCGTTACTGGCTTTATCGCTACAAAGGCAAGGATGGTGCCTTCTACCTCGCTTCGAACATGCAAAGAAGCGCAAAGGAAATGCGTAAACTCTATAAAACAAGATGGCATATCGAAACGGGATTCAGGGAAATCAACAGGGTTGAGATAAAGACAACGACAAGGGACTTCCTCGTGAGGCTCTTTTTCTACATCGTTTCGTGTATAGTGTATAATCTATGGCAAAGGATACGATTCAGGTACGATATCTTTACTGTGAGGTTGGATGAAGTTATGGCGTGCATAAAGGAGTTTATCAAGATGTCACTGTTTTCTGCGTCGGATATGCTGATGAATCCAAGAATGCGCCACATACGGTTACGGTTCTGGTAGTTTTTCCATCCTGAATCTTTGCGGAACTAGTGCTACTTCGTATTTGTGGGAATTTTTACGTAGCCATTTACATTCTATTAGTCATTTCTACGATATTTCAGGTCCAATTACCCTGTTTGTGACTGGATTTATGTGGGTCTCAAGCAAATTTTTCAGGGACCTTTCAAGAATTCGTATCGTTGTTCGGGACTACTGTTAAAATCATTATAGCAGATGTCCTTGACATCTTTCATACCGCCAAGCCTGGCTTCTACAAGCCATCTTACCGCCGCATGTCGGTTGGCGGCATCAAGCCAGAAGCCTCGGGGAGTCTCTAGCATCTCCCATGGCTTTATGCCCAGTTCTGGATATGCTTCGGATATTGCGGCATGCGTGCTATGGTACTTTGCAATGAGTGAGCTGAGGCCGTTTGAAGTGAAATCTTCGTGATGCATGTCCCTCGGGTCCTTTTCCAATTTGCGCACAAGCCATCTTACCGCCTTTACGCGGTTGGGCTTGCGCTTGAAGAAGTTCTGCGGAGTTATCCCCATCTCCCAGGGCCTTATGCCCAGTTCTGGATATGCTTCGGATATTGCGGCGTAGGGGCTGCTACTGTAATGATCCATCAAGCCCCTAAGCCCATTGGATACAAAGTCTTCAATGGAGATGCCTTTCGGGTCCAGCTGCCCTTCCGATTTTACTTCGATGAGCCATTTTACGGCAGAAACACGGTTTTCTTTGGCGTCGAAAAAACCTGGCGGCGTAGATGCCATTTCCCAGGGTCTTATGCCCAATTCTGGATATGCAAATGAGATTGCTTTATATGGGCTGTTGGAGAAATACATATACAGCAGGCCGCCAAGCCCATGCTTTCGAAAGTCCTTGCAACCCAGCGCCCTTATGTCCTTTCCGCCAGCCAGCTTTACCTCCACAAGCCACCGTATTGCCATCGCCCTTGTCTCCTCGTTTATCCATAGCCCAGATGGAGAAGCGGCCATTTCCCATTCTTTTATATTGAGCTCTGGATATGCCTTTGATATTGCGGTGTAAGTGCTATCACCATAATAGTTTGCCAGCAGGCTCCTTAAATTGTTCTCACGAAAATCTCTTCCCTTCACTTTTCTAGGGTCCGTCTGCAAAACCTTTCTCACGAGAAACCTTATCGCATCCAAGCGCGTGGACTCGTCACTCCAGTCGGGCTTGGACATTTCCAACTGGTTCGAAGCTTTGTTTAGGCGCATCCACCCCCTCGTCTGCCAGAATTCAACCATTGTAGCTTTTGGCATGGGAAGGTTTTGGCGTGGAGAGCTTGGCTGGCTATGGGCAATCAAGTGCCTTGCTATCGTAGTCAACGCCTTATCAAGATCGGCATCTGCACGCACGCGCGTTATTGGAAGGCTGCACTGCCTTAACACACGGACAAAGGGGAGTACATCTGCAGGCAACTCGCGTGATACAGATCGGAGCCTGTCCAGGGCAACCTGCGCTTTATGAAGCTTCAGTGCTTGCGGGTCTGCAGGCATAAATGCACCAATAATTATTGAGAGCTATCTAAATTTGCCAGGTATATATGCATTATGCTATCAGGGATAGGCGCGCTGACAGCTATTGCGCACTTGGTTGGGGTAAGGTGCAGATAAGCGCTGTGCGAATGCAAATATCAATATATATCTTCAAAGGCAAGAGCCTTGCATGGATAAGGAAAGATTCAGGCTGATACCTGCAGTTCACATAATTCTCCTGCGTGACGGCAATGTGCTGATGCTCAGGAGGTTCAATACAGGCTGGATGGATGGGAAGTACAGCCTCATAGCAGGGCATTTTGATGGAGGAGAGACTGCGAGGCATGCAGCGGCAAGGGAAGCAATGGAGGAAGCCGGAATAAGGATAGATGAGGAGGATCTGGAGTTCGTGCACGTGATGCACAGGCACAGTGACAGTGAGAGGGTGGATTTCTTCTTCGTGGCGAGGAAGTGGAGCGGCGAGCCGAGGAATGCGGAGCCGAACAAATGCGACTGGATGGGTTGGTTCCCGGTGGGCAGCATGCCTGACAACACAGTGCCATACATAAGGCTCGCGTTGGAGAACGTTGAAAGCGGTGTGAAGTACAGCGAGTTCGAATGGCCCCTGAATCGATGAACTTCAGTTAGGCAGTATCCTATAGCGCACAAAGTGAAGCAGCAGCCATGTCAGGAAGTACGAAAGAAATGCAAGCTCGCTGTTCCACCACAGGTGATATGCGAAGAGGCCCTGCATTATGAGCAGCCGCTCGCCCAGCGCCCCGAAGAAGCCAAACACCAACGAGTCGATTATCGAATACCTCAGGCTAAGCTTCCTTGGCAGGTAGAGCGCCCATGCAGCACCTCCTAAAAGGGCAATGCACATCACTTCCACAGGCACAACGCCTACGGCGAGAGGGCTGTAAGTCTGCCACAGCCCACCTAGCCAGCCCAGATTCTCAAAGACAAAATCGAAAAGCAGCAGGAATACGCCAATCTTTAGCGCGTTGATAGTGCGCTTCCTGTCCTGCCTTGCCTCGATTATAAACCATGCAATTGCGCTCAGTGCGAGTATTATCCATGAGAGCTGGCCTATGCGAAAGGAGAGTAGCAGCAATGCGAGAAGAACAAAGTATGCCATAAGGAATGCTAGCGTGCGCGCCTCTTTCGGAAGCGAAAGTCCCTTTCCCATGAGAATTATTCCCCATAGCTTGGTTAAATTACTTTCTATCGTTCGTCATTTTTAGGTGGCAGGATTCCAGCCAGTGGAACCAAATGGTAAGGCCTTAATCGCGCAGCGCGGCGGTGGCATCCGAGATCAGAAGCGCTTCGTCGATGGCGCTGTGAACGCTGCCGCCGTAGTGACGATTCAGCAGGTTTGAGAGTTTATTTCTCCTAAAATCCATGGTGGAAAGCCTGCCAACATCTTTGCCTAATTTTTCTGCAAGCCACATAATTGCTGCGACGCGATTGGAAGGATTGTAGAAGAAACCGTTTGTTACCTGCGGCATCTCCCAGGGTTTTATATCGAATTCCGGAAAAGCCTCTGCCACTGCGCCATGCACAGAACCTGTGCCGGCAGGTACATAATTTAGCAGGGTTTTTAGCCGGTTGGAACCGAAATCCAGCTGTGTCAATCCGCGAGGGTCGCCTTGCAGCCTATCGATCTTCGAGACCAGCCATCTTACCGCTGCTATGCGGTTTTCAGGGGTTGAAAAGAAACCTTTTGGCACTTGGGACAATTCCCAGGGCATTATTCCAAGTTCCGGATATGCTTCCGATATTGATGCGTGGAAGCTGCCTGCGTGGCCATGTGCATGGTCTATGACATTGGCCAATTTATTTTCGTAGAAATCCTTGAATGTCAAATTGCGTGGATCGCCTTGCAGCCTGTCGATCTTCGAGACCAGCCATCTTACTGCTTCAATACGGTTTCCCTGGCTCTCAAAGAAATTGTTAGGAAGCATGAGTTCCCATGGCATCAGATTCAATTCAGGGTACGCTTCAGATATCGCCGAATGCATCCCTATGCCAGTTCCCCTGAAGTGCCGCAAGACCTCCATCACCCCGTTGTTTAGGAAATCCTCAATTGTCAAGCCTCGCGGATCGCCTTGCAGCCGT
>CAZLPL010000045.1:0-8087 GCA_964561405.1 Microcaldota archaeon | reverse complement strand
GACTTACGAGGGAAATCCACTCAGAATATAATTAAGGTTATTTTTCGGACTACCTGCTAGAAACTTTTCTTCAGCATCTTTTCTCAGATTAAGTGGCAAAAATCCATCCATTGCCTTATCGCTTATTCCAATGCATATCCTTTCACATTTTGCAGGAGAGCGTGTGATTATTCCTTAAGGAATAACTTGAGCCATAACCCTTAAATATGCGGCATCAGCCAGTCCATCATGCAAAAATTGGCTACCAGAGACCATCTTCTGCAAAAATACCTTGCGGGTTTCAAGGAGGAGCTTCAAGTCAGGCGGATAGGCCCGGAAATAGAATGCATAGCTGTGAATAGGGAAACATTAAAGCCCCCAACAGTCAGGCAGACCGTCCAATTTCTGGAAAATATCTCCAGAATGCGAAATGGGTGGCAAAAGAACTATGGATACCTGCTTATAGATGGACGGTGGGTCAGGTGCTGCACATCCGTATCAAAGAAGATAGGCGGATACAATGCCTGCATATCTACTGATGTGGGGACGGGGCAGATAGAGGCATCAGTTACCCCTTCACACACTCTACGCAAAGCAGAGGAGAGACTGAGGGAGACCCTAACCACCATGTGCTATGTGGCTGAGAAGAGCGGCATGTATATACTCGGCTTGGGAATACAGCCTTATGCATCTCCAGAACCCAAGCTGGTGATGCCAAAAGGCAGATACTTGACCTTCTTAGAAATCTTTGGAGAGCATCTAGGCATCAACTCCATGAATGCCGCGGCGCAATGTCATGTGGAGGTCACGCACGGGGAAGCTCCTGCAGTAGCCAATGCCTACAACGGCTTCTCTCCAGCACTTCAGGCTCTCACAGCAAACTCCGCAATAGTGGCGGGTAAACTGACTGAGCATGTGGAATTTGGAAGGCGTGGATGGGACTCATTGGCAGAGTCGGGCAAGATCGATGCGCATCGGGTGGGTATAGCGGAAAGGTTTGATTCCGTGCCAGTTTACTTTGACCGCATGCTCCAATTCAGTCCCATACTTACTGCAAGACCTGGTAGGGAGTTCCGCTTTGCGGATCCCGGCCTCAAGGAACCCATGGCCAAATATCTGGGGCAGTACGTTGAAGTGTATAATCTGAAGGATGGTGGTATAACTAAAATACGCATAACCCCAACTGATATTGCCTTCTTGGAAGGCACCATATGGTGGGAAGCCCGGCTTAAGAGCGTCTTTGGCACTGTAGAGCTTAGGTGCTGCCCATTTCAACCCAACATAAACATGATAATGGCCATAAACGCCGTGGCATTGGGTCTTGCGGCCAACAGTGCAGAGGCCGAAGAATACCTGGATTTGTTTACGCACGAGCAGCTCTCGCAAGCAAGGTTTGATGTGCAGAAGAACGGCTTGGATTCCAAGCTTAGAGATATCCCAATAACAGAGGTAGCGGCAAAGATGCTGGAGATTGCTCGAAAAGGCCTGATCGCAATAGGGGAAGACACTTCCTACCTCGCGCCGCTTGAACACAATCTCTCAAACAAGACAAATCCTGCTACTCGAAGCATTGAAGTCTACCTCAGCCTAGTGAGGTCTTCCGAAGAGGATATAAGTGAAGATGGAATGCGCAAGTTTATCGAGCTGCATAGGTTCGATCCAAAATTTGTTGCTGCCTGACGTGTGGCGTGGCCAAACTGCGGGTCGATAGCCGGCATGCCAGCTTCTTGGGCAAGCTTTATATATCAGTTCTTATATCAGTTCTGATATATTGCTGATAAAATGCCAAACGGATACTGCACATGCGGGCCATTCAAGGTCAATATGATGCCGCAGGGAATGCTGAAGCCTTATCTGTTGTTTCTCATATCCAAAAGACCCATGCATGGGTTTGAGATAATGCACGAGATATCTAGCAAATCCGATGGCATATGGCACCCAGGCGCATCCGCAATCTACCCTTCCCTGGAATGGCTAAGCCAAAACGGATACACAAAGCCACTCAATGCGACTGCCTCCTGGGAAAAGGCGCAACGCAAATACTGTATAACAAAGAAGGGTGAAGATGCTGTGAAGAACTATCGGAAGTTCGAAGCAGAATGGTTTGGCAACATGACCAGATTGAGAAAATTGTTCAGTTGATGTCTCTGATGATTATGGTTGATAGAATATGGCCTTCATAAACGAAGAAACGCGAAAGCAGATAACCGAGACATTCTCAAAAGGCATATCCGGAGAGGTTAATCTCATGCTGTTTTATGATCCATCCGATGCAAAATGCCAGTTCTGCAGCGCCACGATGGAATTGGTAAAGGAATTGTCCTCTATAGACAGTCGAATAAAGCTTACTACATACGATATGGGAAAAAGTCAGAAGGAGGCGAAGTTCCTTGGGGTGGACAAGGTGCCTGCACTAATAGTGGGCGGTAAGAAGATATACAACGTTGCATATTTCGGAATCCCTTCAGGATACGAGTTCTCCTCACTCATAGAGGATATAATAGATGCATCAAGAGGCGCCACACGACTGTCCGAGGCTACAAAACAGAAGCTGAAATCAGTGAAGAACCCTGTAGACATAAAGGTCTTTGTGACACTGTCATGTCCATACTGCCCAATGGCAGTGAGGCTTGCCCACCAGTTTGCAATCGAAAATAACCTGATACACGGAAGCATGATAGAGGCGCAGGAATTCATGGAGCTTTCCCAGCAATACGGGGTTATGGGCGTCCCGAGGATTGTAATAAATGACTCAGTTCATCTTGAAGGGGCCCAGCCTGAGGAGGTCCTGCTTGAGCATATACTCAAGGCAGGCTCTGCCTGAGCTTGCAAACCTTGCATCTAGCAGCAATGGCGCCTTAGCTCAGGCTGCACCATATCGCCAGCCCTCCAAAGCCGCAAGGTAGTTCCATGTTCAGATGGCGAGGCACTGCGCATCTCCGCGCCCATGCGGCTGGATTATAAGGCTACTTCTGCATTAAACCATCATGGAAGTGACTGGACATCGCGGCGCACCTGCGTATGCACCAGAGAACACTCTGAAATCCTTCGGGCTAGCAATCAAGATGGGTGTAGATGCAATAGAGATGGATGTCCACCTTACAAGGGACAAGGAGATTGTGGTAATTCATGATCCGAGTGTAGATCGTACTACCGATGGCACCGGCATGATAAGGGATCTTCAATTGGGCCAGATACAGAAGTTGCGCACTGCCGAAGGGGAGCAGGTACCAACTCTCCAGGAAGTCATAGACCTTGCATATGGCAAAGTTACTCTACAGATAGAGCTCAAGGGGGAAGGCACCGAGACCGCCGTTGCAAAACTGATAAAGCGTTATGACCCTAACAACTTTTTCCTAATATCTTTCTGGCATGCACGGGTTCTAACTGCAAAGAGCATATGCCCTGATGTAAAGACAGGCGTCCTGCTGGAGGGGCTACCATTGAATGTGCTAGACATTGTTGATTCTGCCAAGGCAGAGCGGCTTGCAATAAAATACGATACAATTGACAAGGAAACTGTCGATCTCCTGCAAAGTCACGGGAAGACTGTTTCCGCGTGGGTCGTAGATGATCCCAATTACATAAAGAACATGGTCTCAATGGGGATAGATTCGATAACAAGCAACAAGCCTAATGTCGTGCTAAGGCTGTTGGGGCGATGATGCAATGTTACGTGTAGTGGCGCCTACTGCTTCAGGTCTGAAAGCCTCGACATCGCAAGTGGTATGAGCATCTCGCTGCTGCTAAGCCCTCCGTGCTCGCCTTTGTGCACCGACTTCACACCCTTCACGTGCTCGTACCACACCTTTCCATTCCCATAAGGGAGGAGCAGTATGTTGCCTATCCTATCCCTGAACCTGCTGCTTACCTTCCCCGTGCCAAACAGCCCGGATGATATCGCGTCCTCAGTTTTCATGACCTTGGCAATTCCTTTTAGTCTGCGAGACAGGTGATCGCATGCCTCGTCAACATGCCTCTCTTCAACGTTAAGGAACACATCCCTTGCGCTTCCGCTGGGGTTTATGTGCTTACCGTCGCGTCCCTTCTTGAACATGCCCAGAAGCTTGCGGTCGTTGTTGAGGAAGAGTGTCTTTTGTCCATCAACGCCTATGTGGCCATGATCAGCCGTCAGGACTATAAGGGTTTCCTCGGCAGCCTTCGTTGCCACTTTGCTCACAAGCTCCTTCTCGAACAGGCACGAAAGCGACTCTATCGCGGCCCTGGACTGGTCTGTTTTGGGCCCATAAAAGTGCGTAGCAGAGTCTATGTTATCCACGTAGAAATTTATGTAAGCCTTGCCTTTCACCGATTCGAGCTTTCTTCCGAGCTCAAGTATCCCGTCTGAAGCATTGGCAAACCCCTGCGCAACGCTTCCCTTACGCATGACTTTTGTGTATGCTGTATTTACGAGCGATTTGTGCATGAAGGCTATCGAAGGTATTCCTTGCCTCTTCAATTTCTGGTAGATTGTTGTGCCTTCATACAGCACGCTGGGATCCACTCCCTTTCCGGCAAGCTGCTCGTTGCCTATAAGCGATGTGAAGGGCAATGAGTTGACCAGCATTGAGATTTCATTAAGGTATATCACCCACTCCGGCAGCCCATGCTCCTGCGGCGTAAGCCCTGTGTTTATTGTGGTTATTGATGCCGCAGTAGTGGAAGGGAAACCTGTTGTTATGGGTTTCAATACTCCTGCGTTTGCAAACTTCCTGAAGAACGGGGCGTTTTTTGCGTCAAGCAGCATCTCGTAGCCAAAGCCGTCAAGCACTACCATAACCACTTTTTTTATCCCATGAATGTCTATCGCATCCTTGTATAATGATTCATCGAGTGGGATTCCGGTAGGCGTGCCTCCTAGTAGCATGGATATGGAATTAGCCACATTCACAAGTGAATGTCCATTATAGTCCGGATGCACAAAACCTTCTGCGTCAGCCTCCAAGAGTTGCTTTCCATGTGATGCCATTTAAACACTGTTTAATTATAAGGTAATTATTGTTAATATTGTTAAAAGGATTAAAATACTACGGCGATCTCTGATCCCTTCTTAATACTGCGGCAAGGCTGCCTATGTCCTTTACGACTACCTCTGCGCCGCTTAAGACGAAATGCCCCCTGCGCCCCATGCCGCTAAGTAGCCCTACCGGCACCGCTCCGGCATTTATTGCAGTTGTTATGTCTATTGCAGCATCTCCCGCGAATGCGATGCTATGCCTAGGTATGCTCTTTCCTGACCTCTCCTCAAGCCTTGAACGCGCTCTATGTATGCCTTCAGGCGACGGCTTGCCTGCTGCAATCTCCATCACTATTGAAGATATCTCACTTTCTGAAAATCCACACGCTCTCAGGTCCCTTAGTGCAATCTTTGCGCTATGCGCATTTGTGACCACTGCAACATTTCCCTTTAGCGTGTCCATAAGCTCCAACACTGCCTCACGTGCCCTAGGCACCGGAACAACATACTCCCCACCTTCATCCGAATTGAAGAACCTCCCTCCATCCCACCAATATATCCTCTTGGCAAGCTCTCTTTCCGCTTCGCCAACATGCCTCTCTATGAGCCCGTCAAATATCCTCTCCGCCCCGTCCCTAAGTATGATCTTAAGCAATTCTGCTTCCTTTGAAGTGCCTGCACCGCACCCATTCCCTTCCAGTTCCTTTTCAAATGCAATCAGCGCGGCTATAGGCCGCGTGCCCCCATGGTACTTGTGGCTTATCCCCCCAAGCATATAATTTGTGCCTACACTATAAGGGAAACCCAAGCCATTTGCTGCAAAACCCATTGACCTATTTCTATGTAGCAGCGCAGAATCATCTACAAGAACACCATCCTTGTCAACGCCGAGCATTATGCACGCCTTCAAGCTCTCCAGGCTTTTACCACCTCCTCTTCGGCATGCAACTGTTGCCATAATGCCATCCCTCTAGATTTTGACCTTCTTTCCCGCCCTTCCATTCAGGCCAACATGCACCTGTACCAATCTTTCCGCTGCATGCTGCACAAATGCCGTACTGAATTTTCTTCTTCCTACCTCGCGCCCACGCATTGCAACTTCCATGGCATTCCTGCCTTCGATCACGCCGAGCACTCTGGAAAGCTCAGCATAAACTGCCCCATTGTCCCTCTTCCTCGAAAGCTCCAGGGTCAATACAAATAATGCATCATGATCGTTAAATACGCCCTCGTTTATCCTGGGAGGATTTTTCCCTTCTGCAAGATCCTTTACATATGCAAGTATCGTGGCGGTGTTCTCAAAAGTACTCCTTGCAGGATCATAAGGTACTCTTCCAAATTCGCTATTTATGTATCCCAACCCCCTTTCCCTACCTACAAGATATGTTGCGTAAGCATTGTCAATGGCGTCATAATCCCCTTTCATTATCTGTGAACACATGTGCACGTATCCCGGGTCAACGTGCTGGCTCAAAAGGAGTTCACCAAGAAGCACTTTTCTTATATCGCTTCTCCTCAATGCTGCTTCAGAAAGGGTTTCAGGGACGCCTGGGGCATCAAGCTTATTCATGCCGCTTACTACCTCAATAACCCCTTTCGCCAATCTTTCACTGCCTACCTCCACGCTTGCCCTTATCAGCCTGGGCAGTTCTCCATTTTCTGCCAGAGCTATCTGGGATCGGTATGCATTGAACCTTATAACATCCTCGTCCCTGTCCATCAGCCTTTCTATTATCGGAAGAGCTCTATCTCTCTCTACACCTCTCAACGCTCTGGCAAACAATCCCACTATCTTGGGATTGGGCTCATTTTCTATTATCCATTCTATCAGTTCATCATCAAAGCTCCCAACATGCCTTCCAAGTATGCCGATAGCTGCCATTCTGCTATAGTTTCCCCCAAACATAGCAATTTTTTTGATGCGGTCAACGTACCTGTCATAGCCCACCATCTCCATCAACAGCAAGTTCATCGCCACCGTGCCATCGTCACATTCGGACACGGCCTTGTCCAGAAGCGTGTTTTCAAGCCTTGTAATTGCGGATATCCACAATGCTGCCTGCCTGAGTGATTCATCTCCCAGCTCAGTGCCCCTTTCATACATCCATTCGGCAGTCCTGCCAATGTGGTCCCTATCAAGCGTGGCATTGGAAAGAACCGATAGTATTATGTGCAGCTCTATTTCATGCGGATTGCTGGGATTCGGAGGGGGCGCATTGGCCAGTATTTCCCTGATCTTGCTCTTTCCAATCATTGAGACTATTGCCCATCCAAGGAACCCCCCAACATATCCTGACATGTGTTGAGCCCCTATGCTCCTGAGGTACACCTCATTGGACTCTTTCAAGGATACAACCGTCATTGGCAGTATGCCATTTCCGCTAAGATGCCCATTGCAAAACAATCGTGCCAGCCTCCCATTCCCATTCTCATTAGGGTGCAATTTTACGAAATCTAGGAAGAATACAAGCGAGTTCAAAAGCAGTTCTGCGTTGTCATTCGCATTTCCATTGAACGACTTTATCATGGACTCGAGCTCTTCCCCGATTTCATGCGGCTCAAGCGTGACATAAACTCCACTATCCCCGGTCCTGTTCGTATACTGCCTGAATCCCTTATTGCTATACTTTCCCAGCATGCCTCCAAAAGCCTCGTCCATCATCCCTGTAACGTCACCTATGTGCATATCTCTTCTCTGCATCTCTTTGAGCTGCAAGCCTATCTTGTCCAAGCTGAGGAGCAGCATATAATCCTGGAAGTGCCCATCCCTTATGTCTATGCCGCCATCCAGGAGCATCTCATGCGCATTGTGCCTCTGGGGTTCGTCCATCCTAGAGTAAAATATGCTACGGAATGCAACCTCCCGCAGGTCCTGCTCTGCCGGTGATGAAATGGCGTTAGCCACCCCCAAGCTGCGCAGAGCATCCAAATATCCGTCATACTGGTAGAGCGAATTCAAATTTCCCACCTGAAACTAGAAATGCAAAAATCTCGCTGTGACTGATACAAGATTAGAAAGAACATAGGTTATGGGGCCGTAGGTCATTTATATAGCTTTTGCAGGAAACCTTTCCAGGAATCCAAGCCACAGAAACTATTTATAAATACATAGCGGGAAAACCCACCTATTTTAAAGGCGGGATGAAAGCGA
>CAZLPL010000044.1:0-8164 GCA_964561405.1 Microcaldota archaeon | reverse complement strand
ATCCAACATACCTGAAGGTATGGGTTTTCAAAGCCCAATCAAAAAGCAATAAAAGAAACAAATCACATCTTGAATCCCCTTTATGAACCCATTTCCTGTCTCTTTGCAGATGGTGCGTGGGATGCAGATAGTATATTCAAAATGGAAAGAAAATACGGTTTCAAATGTGTCGTACCTGTAAGGAAAAACGCAACGAGAAAGTCTGGCAGAGATAGAAGACGAGCAGTAATAGAACAATTTGGTTTGTTAACAGGTAGAAGGAGTTTGGAACATGGCTTCAAATATCTTAAAACGTTCGACAAAAAGTATAGAATGCGGAAACAGAAAAGGTGGAAGAAGAAATTCAATTATGGAAAACGGTGGATGGTTGAAAGCGCATATGCGAAGTTTAAACACATGTTTGGTGAATACGTTTTCTCGAATAAACCATCAATGATAAAGAAAGAAATTGATGCAGAACTGTTCCTATACAATAGTGCAATTCAATAAAATGGAACATATTGGAACTACGTTGCAGTAGGTCTTTTTATGGTTAATTGTGAGACGCCCCAATTTTGAAGATAACATTTAAATAGGAGATTTTGGATATGCCTGTTCAGGGCATAATTATGGTATTAGCTGAAGATATGCATTCATGCTTTTATCCCTGCACCAAGCCCGCTTCTGATGTAGCGCATTTTGCGCTCCTGGCATAGCCGGCTGCAAAGTATTTTTTGTGGTTGATATGCAAAAGTACCAAGATGTTATCAATGGAGATATGAGCCTTCAGATTGCGTCAGTTAAACACATTGCCGGAATTGGAGAGCCGACATCCATGCGCCATCGAAGACGAATAGGTGTGAGAATTATATGTGCTAAGAGGTATTGCAAATGAGAGCCTTAAAAACGTCTGGCAAATGCGATTATCCGTTTGGCGGGAGCGAAGGAAAGAGGACAGTGGAACCTCAAGTAATGATAGACCTTAAAAGAGTTGCAACAGAAGCATGTCTTCCGGCAAGGGCAACAGAAATAAGAACTATACGCACCACATTGGCGAACCTGATAAAGACTCTTGAAAGGCTCGGGATTGAGCATGATGCGCTAGAAAGGGCAGGATTAGGCGGCCTTGAGACCGAAACCAGAGCAGTAGTGGCCGATAATGGGATGACTATGGAAAGGCTAGCTACAAACAGCCCAGGGCTGGTAGCCCTTGGCATTATCCTTGGCGGGCATTTCAGACAATCGACATGGAACACATTTACGGATGCAGCCAAGCTGCTTCAGACAATAAAAAACATATATAATATGGCTCCAATAGAATTCAGCTGGGCTACAGTAAAACTGGGGCCAGATGCAAGCTTGTCGAACAAGCCAGATCTTGGAGAAGTAGGCGAACTCTTATTAGTGACAAGGGCAATAGATGCAATATGCAACCTCACTGGCACCGGGCCTTCGGGAATGATCGTAAGTGATGAGGCGGCCGCGTTCTTTGAGTTCTCTTCAAGAACAGGAATACCGGCATTCCCATTTGACAATACAGCATTCAGGAATGAAATGATGGCCTTGATGAATTCTGCAAATGGGCGAAGATCGCCAATAGTTTTTGTATCGCACCACGTAGATAAAGTCAGATTTTATCCTTGGAAGAAGCTTACAGGAATGGCAGGGAACATGATGAAAGAGTAGGTCGTACCAGCAGAATAATAGCAGAGGCAATATCCGCAGGGTCGGTTCTCCTGCCACACACGTTGACTGCCCTTCTCGATGCAAGAACAAGAGATTTGCCGCGAGATATGGCAGTTGACACGGAGACCATGCGGCAGATGGACGGAAAGACTGTAAGAATTTCCGGTAGCGAAGACACTGTACCGTTGGCCCATAAGGTAGTGCATATAACCAAGATAAATAGACCTGGAGAGTTAAGCGGGTCATCTTTGGGCACGGAAACTGCACATGGAGTGCCTGTTATTGTTAGCAGAAATGGGAATAAACCAGCCATAAGGATAGTTCCAGAATCAGAGTTTCTCGTAGAAGTGGAGGACAGACGGGATATAGGCCTTGCTAGAGTAACCGGCCTGGACGGGACATTCCTATGCTACCATATGGGAATGCCTGGAGAAAGTTTGACCGCACCTGAGATGGAGGAAGCCATACTCAGAGTATTTGACAGTGCGGCGGTTGATCTCAAGAGCGTCAGATCCCCACGACAGGTCGTTATGGATTTTTCGAACCAATTGCGCAGATAGGCCTATTGGGCAGGTAATATAAACCCAAAGTAACGCAGTATACTATGATTGCATGAAAAACGTTGCCACCTCAAATACATCTTCGGCCAAATTCAGGCATAGCATAAGCAAGACGCTGCTTGGAAAGGACATAAACATGCATAAGTACAATGTATCAAGATTAGAAATTGCAGATTTACTGGAATCGGACATCGAAGCCTATTTTGGCAAGGACCAGGAAGATTTGGAGAGTTTCTTATGCAAAGGCAGATTTACATCTTATGATGGCAAGTTCTCAGGGTTTATGGAGCAACTTGACGGTCGCGACAGGTTGGAATTTCTCATGCTTTCTTATCTGGGCAAGATGAATAACAGACTGCGCGTGTCACATACAAACCCAGATTTGTCCACATTGGCATTCCTGAACAGAATTAATACATTCGCAAAGGTAATGAAGTCACTGACAGGCAAGGCAACAAAAGTTACGATAGCTGCTGAAAACCATGCTTTCGACATCTCGATTTTTTCGCTTGGAAAATCCACCTCGGCAAAGCTGGAGACGCAAACGCTAAAATTACTGGGGGAGTTTAAGCTTAGCAACATAGCCATAGAGCCTCTTGAAACGTTTCTTGGAGGTGATGACTACTATGACGAATTCGAAAGAAACCTTGATGCTCAGAGGGGAGACAGAAAATTGCTGAAAAGCAGCGGCTTCAGGCGCTTGTCCTCAATATTTTATTATACCTATCCGACCAAAGACTTTAAGAATGCGGTGCGCATGTACACATCGCGTGCTGGAAAGTCGGAAATATCTCAATGGGCTAAAGAAGCTGCACTCAGATACATTGCTTTCCACGAGGCACGCGCAAAGACAGGCTTCTGGGAAAAAAATGGCAGGTACATACGCAGTAGCGTAAGCTCTAGGCCAGGCATCTTGGTTTTCCAATACGGGCCTGGAAGAGTTTCACCGTTTCAGGGAGTATCGACATTGAAAAATGGTACCATAAGCACCGAAAACTTCAGTGACTTGATATATGGGTGCAGATTGAAAAAAGCAGACTTTAACGTGTCATGCTATGACAGTATGCCATTCTACTTTGACATGGACATAAGAAAGAGACAACTATGATTGCCGGTTTATTATGGATAGCCACCGTAGGGTATTTGCAGGATTAGACATAGGGAAAACTAAAATGGCAGCTTCAGTCATAACTGAAGATGGAGATATGCTAAGCAGCATGATAACAGCCACAGATTTGAAGGATGATGGATCCCATGTCATGGATCAAGCAAAAGCACTGATACGTAAGGCTGTGAGTAAGACGGGCAGAGAAATAGACGGAGTCGGAGTATGCACAATAGGCATAGTTGATACAGATGCAGGTAAGGTTAAGTACAGTTCCATCAGAGGCATAATTGGGGATATGCGTAAATCGTTTCAAAATGAATTCCACGTGCCAGTACTTGTAAGCAATGACGTTGTCACGCCGGCATATGGGGAATATCTCTACGGTGCAAGCAGAAACACCAGCCTATCAGCATACATGACAATCTCAACAGGCTTCGGTTTGGGCATAATTCGTAATGGGAAAATCGAACGTGGAAGCGGCAATATGGCAGGGCTCCTAGGCCCGCTGAATTTGTACGGTGGGGGCAAATCCATAGAATACATGCTTGGAGGAAGAGGTATAGCGACTAGAGCAAGTGAGGCAATGGGGAGAGAGGTCAGCACACGGGATGCCTTCGAACTTGCAAAGGATGATAAGAACCCATGCAATCAGATAATAGCTGATGCAGTCAATACTGCTGCAGGAATAATTGGCATAATTCAATGCGCAATAGACCCGGAGGTTATAGTGCTCGGAGGAAGCGTAGCGACTAATCAGCCAGACTTTGTAAAGAGGATACAAAAACTGGTAGAAAAAATGCTCGAACCGTATAAACATTATGATGGGCTTAAACTGATAGTTTCAGAACTTGGCCAGACTAACGGCATGCTCGGAGCGGTAGGCTTGCTTGCCCGAAGCATGGATCAGGACGCGTAGGCATTGGCGTGTCACCTGGAAATAGCGGCACTGCATCAAAACAGGTGTGCGGTAAGCAGGTCATGGCAAGATGCGCAAGTTTGCATGTGCATTGCTAAATTTTGAAGAAAACCTTTAAATAGGAGGCCAGAAAAAATAGTAGAAGATAACATGGCAGGCAGGCTAGGTACTACTGCATATTCTTATCCTAAACCTAGCGTCAGCCCTGTCATAGCTATATTGCAGCTTTTGGTAGTAGGTATAATACTTACTGCATAACAGCTGCATGCTCATCTTTTGTGGTTGTTATGCAAATGTGCTTAGTTACTAATGCTATTGATGTTGAAAGTGGTAAAAATGAGTAGAACCAGATTTGTGATGCGGGATACGGCTGCCGTAGTTGACCTTGCAGAGATACATCGGGCCATATTAAATGATGCCCATATGAGGCATCCGCCTCTTGAAGAGCTGCAAAGAAGCTATGCTGATGGCAACGCAGCAGTGGCAATGGATTGCGATAGGCCATTTGCATTTGTCAGGCTTGTGGAGCGGCTTCATGCAGGATTATATGGAGCAGTAGGTCTCCCCCAGGAACTGCCCACAGTGTATGAGATAGGCGCGGGATTTGTCCTTCAGGGGTACAGGGGGAAAGGCCATTATACCCCATTACGCAATTATTTGTTAGGTGCACATGGCGGAGCCATAAGTAATGGGTCCGAGCTCGTGGTAGGCATAACAAACAATGTGCAAGTGCTTTATGCAGTAAAACAGGCTGGAGGCATAGGCATATCGTTCGGCTCCGGGAGCATATTCGATTTCCATGTGTCATATAAGATGGTAAGCCAATTCTTTTGCAACTGCAGTCCGCAAAAGGGAGACAATACTGCGGTAATGTTTACCCTGCCGGGGTGCACAAGGGATGGAACTTCCGAAAGAAAGGAGACGCCGATGGAATGGGATCCCAATGGGACGATGCCATTTTATACAGTGTATTGGTCCAATACCAGTCTGATGGCCGAGTTAAATGGTACTATGGAGAACCATTTTGGCGATGATACATTGGAAACCCGTTCAAGAGTGATATCCCTCAGGTCCGCACTTAGAGGCATAGGATATTACTCGTAACGGGCAACGCTTTTGCAAGGGCATGCTTAGAAGGAAGATAGGAACTCGCAGTAGATGTCGTATGCCCTTGCAATTTCGGAGAATGACACGCACTCGCCATAAGTGTGCATTAGGCCGTAGTTGCCCGGCCCAAATGCCACTACTGGCACCCCCTTATTGCGGAAATACCTGCCATCGGTACCACCATTCTTAATTATGAGGCGCGAATTTGGCGCGTGCTTCTTTGCTATCCTTATGAATTTTGCAACTTCCGGAATGGTTGGTGAAGTATAATTGGGTTCAGATGTTATCAGAAGAGATACGTCCACCTCCTTCAAGAGCCCTTTTACCCTTGACAAAGCAGCGTCTATGCTTATGCCAGGAGGTATTCGCATGTCCACATCGGACTCGCAGGCGTCAGGAACCACATTGAGCTTTGTGCCGCCGTTTATTGTTCCGGGGTTGAACGTTATGAGGCCTACGTCCTTTCCATTCTCCTTTATGCTTTCCTGTAGTATTTCTTTGAGCTCAGTAGGAAATTGTATGTCGATTTCGCCAACCTTTGAGAGGCGTTCCAAGTCCCTTACCACCTTCATTATTGCGTTGTCGCCTAAAGACGGACGGCTTGCATGTGATGTTTTTCCTCTCCCACTCAGCCTCACGTCGAGAAGCCCCTTCTCGCCTACACCGATAAGCTCAGACCCTCCAGGTTCCCCTACAAGGACAGTGTCCACCCTGTATTCTTCTGCCAGATGCTTGGAACAATTGAATCCGCCTGTCTCTTCGTCTGATACCGCAGCAAATATTAGCCTGAAGTCGGTTTTATCGGCAAAGTCTGAAAGGAGGCGCATTTGGACAGCTAGACCAGACTTCATGTCCACACTACCCCTGCCAAAAACAGTCTTACCTGAAATTAACCCCGAGTAAGGGTCATTCCTCCATTTGGCATGGTCACCTTCTGGAACCACATCGACATGCCCATTTAACATTATCGATCGCGATCCACTGCCTGTTTGCGCAATCACAGTGGGGAAACCCTTTTCAAATTCCTTTATTTTTGCAGAAACACCGTTTTCCCCCAGCCATTTTACAATAAAATCGGCTGCCTCAGCCGCCTTGTCGGCATTGCCAGTAACTGACGGGATCTTGACCAAGTCAGATACTAATTCTGCAGTTTCAGCAAGGGATTTTGGTTCCATCACAAAACAAGATTAATTCGCAGCCATAATTTAAAGAGCTATCTGCAGCTTGGAATGAAAGGCTTTTGAATCTGAAGCTGGATTGAATAGCTATTACAGGAATTTGTAGGGGTTATTAAGTGCTTGACAAGATACGCGAAAAGTTCAGGGATATGGAGAAGAAGAGTAAAGAGAGCAAGGCAAACAATAGCCAAGCATCATCAGGATCTGCATACAAGTGCTCGAGGTGTGGCAAGTCGCCGCTATCAGGCCCAGTCCTTTACTGCAACGGATGCGGGCAGTACATGTGCTATGAATGCGGGGTTCCCAGCGGAGACATGGTGTGGGACTGCCCCAACTGTGCGATAGAGACACGCAGAGTAGTGCTTTGATACAGAACATCTTTGAGCCGCCTGCTCAATCTGACAGAAAAGGTACGGATAGGCTGTTGAATGTTTTAGGATCCTCCATATTGGACATGTGACCTACAGCATTGATGAACTCCAGCCGGGAACCTTTGACCGACTTCGAAAGCAGGAGGGATTCGTCTATGAAGTCAGGTATGTCCATTTTTCCCACAATTATAAGCAGTGGCATTCTGATGGCGTGAAGATGATTTATGGCAGGCACGAGAGTAAAGAGCTCTGGGTCTTTGTGCATGAAGTGCCATCCCGAATAGTCGGAAACCATTTCATGTATTGATGCGATCACATTCGGCTTTCGCTGTGCAGGTGCAAAGAATGCATGTTTTAACCATGCATCTTTAGATGCGTTTATACCGCCTATGGAAGCCATTGACCAGATGTGATCGAGCTCTTTACGGTACGAGTTTGAAACGCGGAATCCTGGAACTTCAGCATCTGCAAGCACAAGTTTTGATACCATTTCAGGGTGGGCAATCGAGAAGTTTATTGCTACCGCGCCGCCTTTTGATAGCCCTACAAGCGCGGCACGCTTTATCCCCATGTGGGACATGAGTTCGCGGAGATCATCAGCATGCCGGTAGTCCACCCCCTCCTTGAGGGCCCCGGACTTGCCAAAGCCCCGCATATCGTATCTTATGGCATCGAATTTCCTTGAAAATTCCCTAAACTGAGGATCCCACATCCGGTGGTCAAGGGAGAATCCATGTAGGAGTATAATTGGATAGCCTTCTCCGGAACGTTCATAGTATAGTTCCGTGCCATTAACCTCCGCGTATCCGTTTTCCATCATAAATGCTTCGATTGCCTGATTAATATAGTTAACGCGTTGATTCCGTGTGTGTTATCCCGAAATAAGTTCCTCACGACAAGGGAATATGTATTTTACCGTGACAATCAGGTCATGAGGACATTAACCAATCGTGGGATACGATGGATAATACGGGAAATGAGGAACGGAGGAAGATGGGAATATATTAGGCTCTATCCCAAACTCAAACATAGCCCTTATCAGCACACAGATATTATGGCATAAGACCTTTAGAAGCACCTCGTTGATCTGCGCTGTCTTATCCTTTCTCCCCACTTCTAATATAGTTGCTTACTGAACTGTAAGAGGAGACCTTATTTACAGATCCCTTTTTCTCTGAGGCTCGCATATAGGACATGGACCTTCTTAGTCAGTGGGGTGTGGGCGTTCAAGAAACCCTCGCCATTTATGGCGACTGGAT
>CAZLPL010000043.1:0-8268 GCA_964561405.1 Microcaldota archaeon | reverse complement strand
TTTGCGGTCATCGCACAGCAGCAGTAAGCGCATAGGTCGATGGTTATGGATTATGCCGCAGGGTCGGCAAACACAGGCCTGCGCCTGCTGTCGTAGTTCTTGAGCCTCTTCCTCAGTATGCGGTATTCAGGGCATAGCCTACCCACCACCTCCCAGAACCTGCGGGAATGGTTCATCTGTGCAAAGTGCGCAACCTCATGCGATATTATGTAGTCGCGCAGTTCGGCAGGTAGCATGCACACGTACGCATTGAAAGTTATGGTGTTGTTTGACCTGCACACGCCCCATTTCCTGAAGCGTCTGGTGCGGGTCGAAGGCTTAGCCTTGCCTATCATGCATGCCTTCTCACATGCCACACTTTCTGTGGCAAGGATGGTCTGCCTGGAGAGCCATCGCTCAAGCGCACGCTCGGCCGCATCATTTGACCTTGACAGGACGAGTATGGAATCCCCAGAAAGCTCTACCCTCGGTCTCCCGTTATGCTGGGCTAACCTGACAGGCATGCGGACCCCGTTGAAAAGCATTCCTGAAACAGAGAACATGCGCACCGAGCTCTTTATCTGTGAGTAGTGCTTCATTATCCAGTTGTGGTGCTTGTCCAGCACGCGCATGGCATTGCCCTGGTTCCTTGACACGACCACGAGCTTCTCGCCTTCAAAGCGCAGGTAGGTATTACGTATCCATGGCTTCTGGACAAATACGCAGGGTATGGTGTAATCCCCGACAATTATATTGTCCATCAGCTCACCCGGTGTTTCCAGAAGCGGAATTTATCTCGGACAGTTTGTCCAGAAGTGCCTTCTCGTCATCATTGAGCATGCTGCTGAACTTGAACTTCAGGGCCCGGATCTCCTCGCTGGAGATGAATGTATAAAGCACGTCGTTCTCCCGTATCTGCCTGCCGAACGTGACATCCTCCATTGAGACGGCCACGCTATCTTTCGGCTTTGCCTCGGCCTTGCTTATGCCATTATCCTGTATCTCCTTTACCCTTCCAACAATCGTGCCGTTTTCCTTCATCATCATATACGAGGGCCTTATTCTTCCCGAGACGACTTCCACGCCGAAGACTGCAGGGTGCGACATCCTGAAACATGAGTTAGGCAGTATGCGCACCATGCCAGGGAACTTCAGGGTCTTCTCCAGCAGCTGGTTCTGCCTTTTCTTCTCGTTGTCCACCCAGGTCTTGTAATCCTCTATGAGCTTGTAGATTATGTCTGCACGTATCACATCTATTCCAGTGGCCTCTGCCTCGGCCCTGGCATCGTCTTCCATGTCTACATTGAACGCCAGCACAACGGCATGGGCAGGGTCTGTTGCGCGCATGGAGAATGCATCCAGTATGTCCCTCTTCGTTATCTGTCCAAGGCTCTTCTTGCTTATGGTTGCATTTATGCTCTTGAGCAGCCTGGAGATGGCTTCTATGCTGCCTATGGTGTCTGCCTTTAGTATGACACCCACCTTGTCGGCCTCGAACACCTCCTTTATCTCGGAGCTTATCTCGCTCTCATAATCCTTGCTGCGCGTGGAGATTATCAGCGACCCGGCAAGGGCATTGTCCAGGCCAGACCCGCTTATCTTCACCCCGGCCGCGGCATTGACGGAATCTACGTAGTAGAACTTGCTCGACGACTCTCTCAGCTCTTGCATTGGCTTGGGGCGCAGCAGGGCCCGGATCTTGGCGGTCTTCACGCCCTCTGGCGTGGCAAACGCTATCGTGTCGTTTACGCTGAGGGTACCGTTGTATAGTATCGCATCGATTGTAGGGCCAAGACCCTTCTCCTCCTTGAGCTCTATTATGCCGCCAACGCCAGGATCCTGGGGATCTATCTCCAGCCGCTTCCCAAGGAACCTCTGGGAGAGACCAGTTGCGTACATTAACAGCTCTGCGATGCCCTCCCCGGTCTTTGCGCTTAGCGGTATTATCGATATCTCCTTCTTGACGTCAGTTACCCTGTCGAACCTCTCGCTTGCAAATCCTAGCGCGCTCAATTTACCTATAAGCGAGTATATCTTGGCCTCCAGGTCTTCGACCACATTCTGCTGCTGGCTCTTTACGGACTCCGAGAAGGAGTATGTAGCTTGCGGCCTCCATCCGGTCACAACATCTATCTTGTTTGCAGCCACTATGAAAGGGGTCTTGTATTCCTTGAGTATTTCCACTGCCTCGTAGGTCTGCGGCTCGAAGCTCTTTGTCACATCTACAACGAGTATTGCCAGGTCTGATATGGATCCGCCCCTCTTCCTCAGGTTTGTGAATGCCTCGTGCCCAGGCGTATCTATGAACAGTAGGCCTGGTATGCTCAGGCTGACGCCCATCTTGGCCATGAGCGGGCCACATATCTTCTGCACCGCGTCTATTGGCACCTCGCTAGCACCTATGTGCTGGGTTATTCCGCCCGCTTCCCTCGAGGCTATGGCTGTGTTCCTGATCTTGTCGAGCAGTGAAGTCTTGCCATGGTCCACATGGCCCATCACGGTTATTATCGGTTGCCTTATCAAAAGTATCGCCTCGGAGCCTATGGTGCTGCCTTAGAATTATAAATCAGTCACATATTTAATAGTTTGATTGCAATGTATTGATGTGAGAAAATGATAGACCCTAAAGATGCTGCCATGAGGATAACAAGAGCTTCCATTGACTGCAAGGATTTTGACATAGTGGAGCCGGCAAAGATAGGGGAGGGGGAGTGGAAGAATGAGCTGCTGTTCTTCATAAAGCCGGAGGTTTTCATGCTCGGCGAGGAGAATGCAGCTAAGACGGTGCAGATGGTACTTGACACGCTTAGCAAGTTCGGTGCAGTTGTAGAAGGCATTTTAGCTGTTGGAGGCACTGCACTGGAGAGGCACAGGATAATGAGCAGCCACTATGGCTTCATAAACGTGCTATCCACATCTGCGTCAAGGACTGTTGACGCGGAGGGGAAAAGGAAGATAGAGGAGGTGTTCGGGCTTTCTGCTGGAAGTTATGACCTCTTGGGAGGCCATGAATACCTTGCTAGGTATCCAAAAGAGGACAGCGACATGCTTGACACGGCCTGGTTTGCGGAGAAGTCCACCAAGATAAGAAGCGGATTCTACGTGAGGCTGCTGGACAAGGAGGGAGGGAAGGTGGTCTTGGTTAACGGCTTCCACCCCAAGCAGCTGGCATACTTCACAGACCCTTCGCACAAGATAGTGCTGATGCTCATACATTCGAACACGGACTGGAAGACGCTCAAGAACACGATGGTTGGGACCACGTTCCCTGAGAAGGCAGATCAGCAGTCTATTCGTGGCATACTGTACAGGAATGCCAAGGAGTATGGCTTCGATGCAGTTACGATAGCAAACAACTGCGTGCACCTATCCGCCGGGCCTTTCGAGGCTGTGGCCGAGATATCAAACTTCTTCGGCAAGCTGGCCGGAGTGCACCTTGAAGACCAAAAGCCCCTGCTCATAAGGAAGATGATCTCAGGAGGCATGGCATATGCAGAGGCGGCGCAATGCCTGGGCAACCCGCAGGTAGTGCGCGACGGGAAGCAGACGGACCTGTTCAGTGCGACAGAGGACATGGACAGCGAGCCTGCAATAGGCATATACAAGTCGTCCATACGCAAATAATTCCGATTGCGTTTTCTTAGGTGCGCAAGCGATTCGGCATGGGCGTATGGGCAGCCAGCAGCGCATGTTGCAGAAAAACAATGTGCATGTATAAAATTGCAAAAAACGCCAATATTTAAATAGGACTCTGGAGCTAGTTATATTGCATGGCGGTGCATTCGCGACTATGATGGCTACACGATTTGGCCCGCAGAACCAAATATGCAAAAGGTCTAATTCGACAGGCTTGAGCCTGCCTTTTTCGAATGGTGCTTTGCATGACCCCTATGAAAATCCCTGCCAATATGGCAATACTTGCTCTCTTTTCAGTTGTGATGTCCTTTATCCTAGCCAGCATAGTGCATGCCGGCACGGTTAGCTTGCATGCAGCCAACGCAACCCAGGGTGCTGCAACAGCAAACGTGCAGGCGGTTAATGTCCAGGAGAATGTGCCTCCGGCACCTGGAGCAGGCATGGTGGCAATGATCTATAGTAATCTGGTGTGGCTGCTCATTGCAGTGTTCGCACTCATGATGATGCTGCTATACGGAAAGAAGCCTATGGGATCTGCACAACCCACCATTAACCTAAAATAACAGCTTAAGCCGGGCAGCGTCCCATAAAGCCTTGCCATAGCGCATTAGCAGTGTTGTTTGATGCCGCAAAAACCTACGCATTCGTGGAAAATGCCAGAGCATGGCAAAATGGGAGTGCTCAAGGATCTTGAAAGGAGGGAGCTGCCAGGGCATGATTCTATTCTGATAGGTGAAATGGGATTCGCATACGGATCGCCAAGCATGCCTGGTTCTAGATACATAGCCACTACCAAGGTACTTTCGTGCATCGTGCTTGCAGCATACAACCAGCAATTCAATGTAGGGCTTATAGCTCACATCACTGGGGACATATTCGTAGCGGATGCATTATCAAAGGCTATTCAAATAAGGGCAGATAGCGTGGCATTTTTCGGGGGAAGCGCCATGGGTGGACCGGCATCGGACATTAGCATAAGCACCATAATAGCGCTTGAGAACGGGGTCAGGGGTAGCCAGATGAAGGTGGTTGGGAGGGACGTGCTCAGAGGCGATGGCGTGAGAGGGGATGCCATAGCCATGGACGCCGAAGATGGCACATTCTTCGTCCCATCAGGATGCGAAGAGTCAGAAGCGGCATGGTACTCCAAGGAATGGGTAAGAATAGATGGGCAAGGAAACAGGAGCTATAGGATGGTTTACCAAGGTCCCATGCCCCAGGAGGGCTTTGCTGCGCTTGTCAGGTCTTAGCACCAAGATTTGCCTCGGCATTCCCGGAGAAGATGTCGCCGAAGCACTTTACGAAATATAGCTTTGCATCATTCACCGCCGTCCTTCCCTTTTCTGTGAGAGTGTATGTTATTATCCTTCCGGACTTCTTGCCCTCTATCAGCCCCTTGTCGCTAAGCTCCTTCAATGCCGGATAAAGCGTTCCTGCCTTTGGCTTCTCCCCGCGCCTTCGCTCTATCTCAATCGCTATCTCTTCACCGTGCATATCCTTTCTCGACAGAAGCCATAGTATCTGGAATGAGAGAAAGCCCCTCATATCGCATCCTTCGACGTAAGCCATGTTGACCTTCGTACATATAGGATATACTATATATTTAAATAGATATTATAGTATATCCTATATTTGGTGATAGAAAATGTGTGGAGATGGGATGTGTGGATGTGGAAGCGGCATGCGAAATTTCCTGACGAAGGAGGAGAAGATAGAGATCCTCAAGGAGTACAAGGAGAACCTGGAGAAGGAGGCGCAGGGAGTCTCTGACAGGATAAAGGACCTTGAAAAGAACAACTGATGGCACTGTGCTGCAATTGACTGTTTCTTTTTCTTTTTTGTTTTTTCTGTCACGATAGCCCAAATGAAAGGAGTAGTGGAAGATGGTCTGACACTTCCTCATCCGGCACTGAAAAGTCCATCACCTTGATCCCTTCTGAAACAAACAGGTAGTCGGCAAATAAGCCTATGCCCGGTCTGCATAGCCGGCTGCGCGTTGTCTTTACGCCGTATTCTTTCACAAGGTCCCTGAACTTTTCAGCGATCATGCGCACACTTTCGGTATCGGGGTTTAGATTGAAGTCGCCGCACAGTATCTTGGGCCCCTGCTGCGCGTCCATGAACTCGAGCATATCCTTTGACTGGCGTATCCGCTGCGGTATGTCCCCTTTTCCATCAGGAGTCCAAAAACCATGCACGTTGCCTAGCGTGAGCATCTTGCCGTTGACAGGGAGCGAGAGCCACTGCATCCCTGATCCCCTTTCAAACCCCTTGGATGCGAAGTTTATGCGCTCCCTTTCGCACAGGACCAGTTCTCCGCTGCGGCATGCGCCTAGGCGCTTTGAGACGAATATTGCCTTTCTCTGCCCGAAGGACGATTGCGCCGGGCCCAGATATCCTTCAAACCTGTCAAGAGCCTTTGCAAGCATTGAATAGGTGTCGGGCACGGAGCCCTCTATGGGATTGGCTTCTATCTCGGAACTTGAAGGCGCCCCCCCACACCTCCTGGAAACAGAATATGTCGGTATCGCCCTTCTGGCGCTGCAGGAATTCGAGAAGCGGGTCCGTGATCTTGCCCATTTGTACATTGAGTGATACGAGCTTCATCCAAATCCACCGTGTACCGGCTAGATGTTCATGCTCATCCTGGACTCCTCGCTTATCATCTCGGGAGACCATGCAGGATCCCATACCAGGTCTATGTCAACGGAACCAACTTCATGAAGATGCTCGACCCTGAGCTGCACGTCAGCAAGTATAACGCTTGTGACAGGGCACATTGGACTGGTCATAGTAAGCTTCACCTTGACGCTGTTGCTGCCGTCTATGCTTATATCGTGTATAAGCCCCAGGTCAACTATATTGAGCCCTATCTCCGGATCAACACAGCCCTTCAGGGCCTTGACTACTTCATCCCTAGTTATCTTGGCCATAGTAAGACCATATGCAGATCACATAAATAAAGGCTTTCCCTTCCGTCCTTGATCAAGGCTGGGAATAGCCTGAGGTCCATTCGGAGGAGTATGCCACACCATATGCAGTGCCATTATTGCCATTGCCCGAGTAGTCATTGGTGTTGCCGTTGAGCGGCCACCAGCCAACTATGTGCGTTACATCTATCGGCACGCCCCCTATGCCCTCGGCGTAAAGTGCACTTATGCCGTTTTCTGAAAGTGCTGAGTCATATATCTGGAAGTTTGATATCTGTCCGGTGAAGCAGTCTGTGCCGCCATTGCACCCCAAATACACACTGCCCGAAGTATTGAGGGATCCGAGCGTGGATATGGAAGTGACTGCAGTGGAATTCAGTTTTCCATTTAGATACATCTTTGCCTGCCCGGACTGCCGGTCCACCACAAGGACGAAGTTATACCATTGATTGAGGTATAGGCTTGGGTAGTATCCATAGAAATATCCTGAAGAGTCTAGCTCAAAAGATGGTGAAGTGGCCCCTGGGGAATTGTGGTATAAGATATCTATCCATGCAGGGTTACGGTTGAAGAAGAAAATAAACTTGTAGTTGGAGCTCGATGCGTCAGTAGTCTTTTCCCAGAAGGATACTGTGAACGATTTGCTTGTGCCGAATTCGTAGTTGTTTGTTATGGGGATCTTGACCCACGAGTTGCTGAAGTATGGCACATACTGGGGTAGCTCGTTGGTGCAGATTCCCTGCAGGGATACTGGATAGGAAGTCTTTGATACGGCGCATGAGCCTGGCTGCGCCCTGGGAGCATAGTTGGCGCTGTTGAAGACTCCGAGTTCGAAGAGCGCTGCGAGAGCAATGCCTATAATGAGTATCGCCCAGCCATAGGTCATCAGGTACTCCATTGCTGACTGGGCCTTGAAACGGGTGCACGTGTTGGCAACCCCCCTGTTAGGTAAGACCATAATTTACCAGAGTTATTAACACATTAATACATTAAATAACAATGGGATTTGCAATCAGCCGTGTTTGCTTTAAATATTTAATAGCAGGTAGTTAATTGGGGGAGTATGCTGGGAAATTGCAGTTACAGGCGTCCTGTATTTTGTAGGCGCCTGCAAGGATAGGAGGATCTACATAATAGCTGCGCGCGTTGCCGTTGCGGTGATTGCGGGCAATACCGACTTTACGCAGCAGGGGCTAGGCAGTGGGCAGGTTATTGCCGGATTGCAGGTTACGGAGTACAGCAATGCGTCGGCACTTGCGAAAGTCGTAAGCACGATGGCGTCCTACGGGATAAAACCATCTATAATATTCGTAAGTGAGGAGGTCGTGGCGCAGAATTGCACGCTTATAAGGAATCTCGGTTCTCAAGAGTATGAGATAGCCGCATTTGCATATTATGTAAGCCCCAGCGGATGCTGGTGTCAATATCACCATTGACCGGCGCGCAGCAGTGGGGCATAATAAACGGGACAAAGTCTGCACTGGAGGCATGCTTGGGCCACCTTGTGTACGGATTCAGGTCCCAGGGATTCAGCAAGAACAATTACACCAACGAACTGGTCAGCCAACTCGGATTCAGATGGGATGCCAGCTTCGTTACAGAGGTGGATCCCAGGCTTCGCCTGTCTCTTATAAATACATAGCGGGAAAACCCACTTATTTTAAAGGTGGGATGAAAGCGAATGCGACTACAAAAGATATATGAATTTTAACGGACCAATAAA
>CAZLPL010000042.1:0-8585 GCA_964561405.1 Microcaldota archaeon | reverse complement strand
AAAGAGGCTCGTGTACACTCCTGCGAGCGATGCCGAGAGGTCGGGCATACGCGAGGCGATGCAGAGCGACGCAGTAGCCCGCGTGCTTGAGCATGAGCATGTAAAGAAGGAATTCTCATACCTCAACGAATTCCTCTCGGCGCTTAGGGCCGGAAACGCATTTCATGGAGTTGGGAGGGTGAGAGAGGGGCTTGAGACTACGATGGTGAGTGTGGTTATGGTCAACGACTCGATGCTGAACAATGAAGCGGTGAAGGGAGTGCTAGACGAAGCGGACATGCGGAAGGTTAAGATAGAGATATTCAACTCCGAGGATGACGCGGGCATGCAGCTTGGGAACTTCTCGGGCATAGCTGCGGTATAGCGTCATACATAAGTGCCGAGCGAATACGAAGGCATTATGCCTCCTGGAGGGTATACCCTGGTCCTGATCCAGTATAGATATATGTAGGATGTTGACCCACCTGCGGATGCGCCCACATAGAAGTTGGAATCGGCATTGGAAATGGAGCCTGAATATGACACTATTGCACTGTAAGGCGGCGCGAGGCCGACTACAGTATAGAGCCCGGACTGGTACATAGATCCGGTGTTTGTAGCGAAGTCCATTTCCATGCTTGTTGGAGTTGACACGACCCTGCTAAAGACGTAGTTCTGACCAGATGTAGGCATGACCTGGCTTGAAGCGACAGCTATCGCGGTGCCTGAAGGGCTCACTATTGCAGGAGCGCTGCTATGGTAGAACTCGTAGGTGTTGTAATATCCACTTGAGGAAGCAGGCTGCCTGCCACCATCAGAAGTGTCAGGGCCTGCGGTGTAAAGCCCTATACCGAGATCGTCTGCCCCGCCATTGTACATCCAGCTTGCCTCTGTTATTGTGTCAAGGGTAGTGAATGCACTGGAATAGTGCAAGGCTGTGGATTGTGCGGCGCCATTGTTCATCATCTCTAGGCCACCACCGCTTATAGCAGGCGTGTATGATCCTGCCTGCGCTGAGACGGACCATCCGGAAGGTATGCTGCTTCCCTGGAAATTTGCGTATGTGAGGAAAACTTTTGCGCCATTATCGTACTCCCCGTATGTTCCGCTGAGTTTTGGCGATTCCCCGGTGTAGCTGGATGTAGAGGTCATAACTGGACTGGACATGAAGTTCATGTATAGCTGCTCCCCGTTAGTTTCACCGTTTGGCAGATTGACAAACACGACGGAAGTGCCGGAAGTGGTGCCGCCGCTCTCTATCCATGCATAAACAGGCGCGGCTCCGTTTCCGCCCATATAATTGCCGGTGCTGAACTCGACATACTGCCACCCAGTTGAAGGGTACGATATGCTCCAAGGTATGGAAAGCCTCTGCTGGAAGTCGCCGGATATTGTGGACGACGGGCTTAAGGTTATGACAGTATAATGGTACTGGCTGGACTGGCTGCTGCTTACCACACCGAAAGTTGTGCTGGGCATCACGAAGTTTGGAGGGGTAGCGCGTACCCTGAGCCATTGGACAACCATGGCGTTGGCGCCGCTGGGCTGCTTGAATTTTATCTGGGCGTTGTTGAAGGGGAACGCATTTGATACAGTATACTGGTCTATGTAGTTCAGTTGGCTGTAGGCTTGAGTGCCTGCGCTGTCAATGCCAATGGTCCATACGCCATTCATTATGGGATAGGCACTTGCAGTTGTTGTTGATGAATTAAGATAAAGCAGGAATGGCAGGGATGTGCCAGATTTGTCCCCGACGAAGCCGCTGTCTCCGACTGGGTTGCAGTTTATGCAGTCGCCGAATCCGAACTCGACACCGCCATTACCTGCATTGTCAGCAGGAGTTCCAAGGAAGTCAAGAGTATTGCCTGCACTAAAGCCTGGAGATGATGTGAGGAAATAATATCCCGAAGAAGGCGGCGTCAGCACTATCCCGTCGTTCACAGTCGCTGAATAGCCTGACGACCATTTGGACGAGTTGATCGAGGTGCCAATGAAGTTGTCATAGAATGTGAACACCGATGCCCCGTTGTCGTTCGCCGCGTATGGGGAGCTGAGTTGCGGAGCCTCCCCGGTAGGGCCCTGCGCTGACATCATGGTAGTGGACATGGGAACTAAGTTCATGTATATTGTAGTGCTGCCTGAGGCAGGTATGCTGGAAGCTAAACGCACCCATACTTGTGAGTCTGAAGTTGTATTGCTGTTTCCGCTCTCAAGCCATGCTGGCAGCAGGGAGTACCCATTGCCCTGATAGTAGTTACCGGTGGTGAAAACCACATTGGTCCATGCGTTGTTGAGGTATTTGGAATATGTACTGCTCGCCACATCGATAGCCTGCTGAAACAATGACGGAGTTGGGGAGGACTGCGTGTTGGTCAGCATTATGGGCACATAGTATATCGTGGTGGTAGTAGGCACGATGGTGATGGTTGAGGTGGTTGTTTTTGAGGTGGTTGTTTTTGAGGTGGTTGAAATTGATGAAGTAGAGGTTGTGGATATCGAATTTGCCGTTATCAGAGACGCATATGAAAGAAACTCCCCAGAATACACAACATCATCATACGTGCAGTTGGGCTGTGATATCGCATTGCCAAACTGCGATGCTGGAGAGTTGCATAGTTTCGCATTTATGGAGAAGTAGCCGCTTACCTGCGTCCCTATGGATTGCGCAGGTGTGACAGTGGCATGGCATATTGAAGTGGCGCCAGGTATCATTATTGATGGGGAGCATGTGCCGGAGAAGGTCTTGCTGCCCAGCACCACATTGGCTCCCGTTACGCTTATTGGAGCGGCGCCGCCGTTGGATATGGAGAATATGACATTGGCGCTGTTGGATGCCGTATCTGAATGGAATATGGCGAAATTGCACTTGACCGGGCCGAACGCGGTGCACTGGCTCTGGAGTAGGGTCTTGGTTGGATATGCGAAATAGATTAGAGCTGCAAATATTATTGCCACAAGCAGCAGCATGAATCCGTAGGTGGAAAGGAACTCTATAGCGGATTGCAGCCTCATGATACCCTAATATTAACCTAGCGCCAAAAGTTATTAATCCAACACATGTGAACAACGGTGCCTTGAATGTATGACCTAGGTATGATAAGGGCAAAGAAGAGGCTTGGGCAGGTATTCCTTTCGAATCCTGCAATAGCCGAGGCCGAAGCGGCACACGCAATAGACAAAGTGGTCCTTGAACTCGGACCGGGGCCTGGAATACTTACCGCTGCACTTTGCAAGAATGCCAAGAGGGTTATTGCTGTGGAGAAAGACAGCCTTATGTGCACCCTGCTAAAGCACAATGTAAAATCCAGCAAGCTTAAGCTCATAAACAAGGATTTCTTCAAGACCACTGAGGATGAACTGGAGCTTGGATCTGTAGGCATAATGATATCCAACGTGCCGTACAACCTTTCAAGCAAGGTCATCGAGTGGCTTGGAAGGCATGGTATGCAGGCGGTTTTGTGCCTCCAGAAGGAGTTCGTGGACCACATGCTGGCAAAGCCAGATACAAAAGACTACTCCAAGCTCAGCGTTATGGCGTCCTTGATGTTTCGCACTACCAAGATAATGAACGTGCCCAAAGGCAACTTCAGGCCCATCCCCAAGGTCGACTCAGCAATAATATACGTAAAGCCGAAGGGGGCTAGAATGGCAGAGCGGGATATGTTCCTGATAGGGCTCATAATGCAGCACAAGAAGAAGACGGTGTACAACGCAATACTGGATTCGGATTCGGCTATAGGCGTGGACAGGAAAAAACTTGCAGGCATGTGCGATGGCATAATCCATAGGAATGACAGAGTATTCAAGCTTCCCCCCGAGGAGATACTCACAATAGCCGCGCATCTTGGGGGCTTATTGGAATGAATATTTCGGATCCTCAGTCTCTTCTAGTATTATGCCGTTCTTGACGTACTCTAAGAACTTCTTTTCGGCGTTCTTTGAGCCGTCCTTGCCAAGCAGCATGCGGTAATGCATGGGAGCCACCTTCTGTGCCTTTACGGCATGTGCAGCCTGGATGGCCTCGTCAACACCCATGACATACGTACCGCCCATGGGTATCAAGGCCAGATCAGTTATGATCTTGGCCATCTCGTTTATGAAGTCAGTGTCACCTGCATGGTACACCTTCGTGCCATTTATGTTGAGCACGTATCCCACCCACTTGCTCTCCTTTGGATGGTAGTGTACCCTGTTCGGAACGCTATTGTACGCAGGGACTGTGTCAAACTCAAAGCTTCCAGAGGAGTAATGGTTGTCGGGTTCGACGCCTATTACCTCTCCCCTAGGTATCTTATCCACGCTGTCCTTTGGAACATATACCTTTGTATCGTCACGTGTTATGAGCTTTAGATCCTCCTCGCTTAGGTGGTCGTGGTGCGGGTGGGTTATCAGTATAAAATCAGCAGGCGCGTGTGTGTTCCTTATGTTGAATGGGTCTATGTATACGTTCTTGCCGTCAAGTTTTAGCAGGAAGCTGGCATGGCCAATCCACTTTATGAATCCGAGGTCCATTTTAATCGAGTCGTATTGGCTCCGAGCAGGATTTTAAGCTTTTGCATGCAATTCCTGATTGTGAGATTATGATGGTTCTAGGGGGCACAGCCAGCAATGGCTTGGACATCTCGCTTGCAAGGATACTGAACGCAGATCTCGGCAAAATAGAGACCACGAAGTTTCCTGACGGGGAGATAAAGGTAAGGCTTCCCGAGATTGATGACAACAACATAGTCATAGTGCAGTCCACCCACTACCCCCAGGAGAAGAACCTGTTCGAGCTAATGTTCACGGCCTACGCACTGAAGGAGAGGAATGCTAAGGTGTGCGCGGTGCTGCCCTACCTTGCATATGCCAGGCAGAACAAGAGTTTCGCTCCGGGCGAAGCCGTAAGCATAAACGCGGTGCTCAACATGCTCGAAGCAGCAGGCATAAACGCGCTGGTCACAGTAAATCCGCACAAGAGCGAGCCCCTGGATTTGTTCAAGGGCAAGGTCTGCATAGTCAACTCTGCACGCACGCTTGCGCAAGGAGTTAAGGCGCACTTGAAGAACCCGTTCGTGCTTGCCCCGGACAGCAGTGCCCTAAGCGTGGCTAGGCCTGCCGCGGATGTCCTCGGATGCGAGTACACTTACATAGACAAGCACAGGGATGCGTACGGGAACGTCACCATGCAGAAAGCGCACGGAGGCAACTTCAAGGGCAAGGATGTGGTTATAGTGGATGACATGATAGCTGCTGGCAGCACGATAGAGCTTGCCGCGCGTTTCGCATACACGGAGGGTGCTGCATCAGTCTCAGCAGCATGCATACACCTAGTCATGGTGAACAATGCATACCAGAGGCTGAAGAATGCCGGAGTGGGCAAGATATTCGGCACTAACACAATACCTTTCGATAAGGCAGAGGTTATAGACGTTGCAGAGGACGTTGCAAAATGCGTCAGCAGCGTATGCAAGGAGTAGGGCCACGGATAAGCCTATAGGGATAGGAACCTCATTTCGGCTTTGCTGTCCAGCTTGTAGAATCCGTATTTCTCAAACTGGACTATGTCCCCTTCATTAAGGTTTGACGCGTAGCCTTCTGCAACTCCGCACTTTTCAGTGATGCTTCCCTCATTGAACGAATCGCCTGATAGCAGTGGCCCTATGTCCCATAGGCAGCATTTTACACTTCCGTCCTTGTTTATCCAGTTTATCTTTTTGGCTTCGATGTTTTCGGATCCGCCATACGATGCGGTTATAGGGCCTGAAAGAGCATCTATTCTAACGTTGTAAGCCTCTTTCAGCCTCACCACATCGCCTGGCTTGAGGCCTTTTGCATCCTCTGAGCCTATAAGCACATCGCTTTTTGCGTAGTACGTCCTCTTGCCAAGATCCGTGGACGGATGCAATCGCATCGATATCCCCTTAACTCCTTCCAGGCCTTTCACATGCATCTCTGCAGGAGATTCTATGAAGAAGAGTCTCTTGGCGTCCTTGTCAGCCATCTTGCGGTTTATGTTGAGCAGTACAGATGTATCTACTACGCTCTCAGACTTCCCCATCCCGAAGCTTAGGGCGAATTCCCTTATTGCAGTTGGGAGTATGCCACGGCGCTTTAGTGCGCGTATGGTTACCAGCCTAGGGTCGTCATAGCCGGCTATCTTCTTGCTCGCTATAAGCTCTCTTATCTTCCTTTTGGAAGTGGCATTGTTGGATATCTCAAGTCTGGAGAAGCTCGTTATCCTGGGCTTCCTCAGGCCCAGTGCATCGAGCACAGCAAAATATAGTTCATCGCGCATCTCGTACTCCTTGCTCCTCACCACATCAGTTATGCCGTTTGTTGAGTCCATGATGGGTGTGCAGAAGTCGTACGTAGGCCAGACATGGTACTTTTTGCCCTGCCGGTAGTGGATAGAATGCTTTATGCGAAATAGCGTGGGATCGCGCATGGTGGTGTTCACGGAGCCCAGATCCGAGTTGAACCTCACTATGGCCTCGTTGTCCCCGAAACCTAAGGTAAGCATCTTCTCCCAGAGGTTCAGGTTTGTATCGTTATCCTGGCTCTTGTGTGCACACGGAATGCCACTGTCCCTTCTCTTCTTTACTTCTGAAGTACTGCAGGTGCACACATATGCCATGCCTTTGCCTATGACTGATGAAGCATATTGGTAAAGGGAAGGTATTGCGTCGCTTGCATAGTACTCTGAATCGAATTTAAGCCCGAGCCATGCCAGGTCCTCCTTTATGGAATCTACGAATTCCTGGCGCTCGTTGTCAGGATTTGTGTCGTCGAAGTAGAGCAGCAGCTTTCCCGAGTATGCCTTCCTAAGCTCGTCCTCTATGAATATGGGCTTCGCATGGCCTATGTGAAGGTAGCCTCCAGGTTCTGGGGGGAACCTTGTTACAAACTTGCCGTGCTCTGCGCCAGGTATTGAGAATCTGTGCAAGGCGGACTTCTGTGCCTTAGTAGCCTCTGCGGTCTTGAATTCATCGGAATATGCAGAGTATTCTTCCTCAATGGCATTGCGCGCCATGGAGTTGACCTTATCCACTTCGGATTTGACTTCAGAGCGCAGCAGACCCATATCAGACTTTGAGCCTGGAAAAAGAGAGATGACCTTGCTCATCACGGCGCCTTCGCTGGCCTTGCCATAGTCCATGGCATTCTTTATAGCATACTTCCTTATTGCGGCTTTGACATCGCTTCCCAAGGTCATATTATCGCTGCTATATTGGGGCTATGTTCATAGGCCCGTATATGGTACCGTTGGCAGTTATAAGCGCTGAGACCCTGAGCTTGATCTGCGTGCCTATAGCATCCTGGAGGGGCAGGTTCATGGTAGTGTTCCTGTACGTCTGATTTATAGGCAGAAGAACGCTCTGCGAACCTACGGTGAAGCTTATCGACTGGGGCAGGGAAACGTAAACCGGTCCTGTAAAGTTCAGGCATCCGAACGGCACAGGCGCAGTACTGTTCTTGATGTAATTGTACAGGTCATACGAAGTTATATTGCCCAGAGCAACGTCGAAGTTGAGCCCGGAATTATAGAAATTGGATACGGAATTGTTGTTCTCAAGAGATGTGAGCACAGTGGTTACGTTAGACATGGTGGCGTTATTGTTGCTGTTGTTTGAGCAGCTTACAGTTATTGACACCGGACTGCCATATCCAGACACTGTCCCGTTGGCGATGCCCTGCCCGTAAACTGTCTGGGGCACGGTGGTGGTAGACTGCCCAGGGGCAGTGCCGAAGTTTGTCAGAGTTACATATGAGCTTATGAACATGGCCGCAATGATTATGGCCACTATTAGCTCTCCTGCCTTCTTTTTGTCCATGGAATCACAACCTTTTTATTAATGACTTAATAAATAGACGTTTGTATTATATAGTTATTGGTGATGACGTGAGTTTTAATGATGGCGACTTTGTAAAGATAGACTATACTGCAAAGAGAACTGACGGATCTTTGGTATACACCACTGATGAGAAGGTTGCGAAAGATGCTGACAGGTTCAATGCTGAGGCCAGGTATGGGCCGCAGCTTGTGGTAATAGGCAAGGATACGGTAGTTAAGGGAGTCGATGCTGCAGTAAGGGGAATGGCCGTGGGAGAAGCCAAGGAAGTGGAGCTTAAGCCCGCAGATGCTTTCGGAGAGAGGAACGAGGAGCTCGTGAACGTCATGAGGCTCTCAGACTTCAAGGAGCGTGATGTATATCCGCAGCCAGGCATGCAGGTCAATATAGACGGGTCCATAGCCACGATAAAGAGCGTGAATTCGGGAAGAGTTGTAGTGGACCTCAACCACCCCCTTGCAGGAGAGGTGCTGGTTTACGATATAAAAGTTGTTGAAAAGCTCGAATCTGACGATGGGAAGGTTAAGGCCATCGCAGAGCACTATTCGCTCAAACCTGACGGCGTGTCAGTCTCAGGAAAGGTGGCAAGACTGTCTTTCGGCGCATCTGTTGAGAAGAATGCCGATTTTGTGATAAATAAGACTACGGCAGCGGAGATGGTGCTAAGGTACCTGCCATCCGTTGAGAAGGTAGTCACCGAAGAAGAATACGCCAGAGGCAAGGAAGGTGCCAAGCAAGCTTGAAGCCTGTAGGCCTTCTTTTTCCCCTTTTTCC
>CAZLPL010000041.1:0-8784 GCA_964561405.1 Microcaldota archaeon | reverse complement strand
TTCGAAATTTGTCACCCCGCTACAAGTAGTCGGGGTATTCTATTGCGCTAATAAATGTGCCCCTAGCTGGCAGCGTGGACAGGAAAGCGGCAAGGAATTTGATTATGGCTGCAGGGGAGACCGGCATCGCAATGCAGCGGTATTTGAAAGGGGCGCAGATATATGTGTTCACAAATATAAGGCTCCTGGAAACTGACCCTTATAAGGAATTGTGAAGAATAACCAGGGGCGCATAATGCACCCATGTGGATTGCAAGGAATGCAAGACCGATCAGTCCATGAACTGCTCCGGCCTTGGAGGTTCTTCAGGCTGCCCCTTCCTCTTCCTTATCTCCCTGACTACCTTATCCTGTATGTCCCTTGGCAGCTTCTCGTATCCTGCATATTCAGGGTACCAGATGGCCTTGCCCTGGGTGAGGCTCCTTATCTCGTTGGAGAAACCCTTTATGACTTCGGCAACAGGTATCTTGGCTATTATGGTAGCCTGCTCGTTCTCCTGCTGGATGTCAACTATCTGGCCCCTCTTGCCCTGGAGGAACGTTATTATGTCGGACAGGTAGTCTACCGGGATGTTGACCGTGAATTTCTGTTTTGGTTCGAGAAGCACTACTCCTGCAGCAAGCATTCCGGCATATATTGGCCTGCGCATTGCAGGTATTACCTGCGCTGGGCCCCTGTGTACAGGATCCTCGTGTATGGTTGCATCCGTTATGAGCACCTTTACTCCGACGCACTTCTCCCTTGCGAGGGGGCCGTCTTGGACTGCCTCCTCGAATCCCTCTATAAGGAGCTCCATTACCTCATTGAGGTACTGCACTCCCTTGGTTGCGTCTATGAGTATGCTTGAATTCTTTATGTCCACAACGCCCTTTGCATCATCCCTCGGCATTCCGGCCTTTATGAACTCGTCTATGTGGGCCTTGCCCTTGGGCTTGCCCTCCTTTACGGCGCCGGTTTCTAGAAGCTCGACTACTGCAGGCTCGAGTGGCTTGACCGTTATGTAGAATCGGGTATGCCTGTTAGGAGACTTTCCTTCAACATTGTTGACCTCCTTCTCTATGGTCTCCTTGTAAACGACTATTGGCTCGCTCGTGGTTATGGGCACATGGAACTCGTCCCTTATCTTGGTCTCTATGACCTCCAGGTGAAGTTCTCCCATTCCGCTGACGAGGTGCTCTCCGGTCTCCTGATTAAGCTCTGCAACTATGGTCTGGTCACCCTTCGTGAGCTCCCTAAGAGCCTCTATGAGCTTTGACATGTCCCTGGTGTCCTTGGCCTCTATGGCCTTGGTCACGACAGGCTTTGAGTAGTGCCTTATCTGCTCGAACGGGATGATCTCGTTCTCGCTGCATGTGTCACCTATGTCCACATTGTCCAATCCGACAAGGCCTGCGATGTTGCCTGCAGAAACCTCCTCGACTATGACCCTTTCAGGACCCATGAACAGGCTTACCTGCTGTATCCTCTGCTTTCCAGGCCTTCCGCTGACATACACCTCGCTGCCCTTCTTCACTGTGCCCGAGAATACCCTTCCTATGGAGATTTCACCGCTGTGCTGGTCATATGAAACTCCGAATACTATCATGTTGACAGGGCCCTTCTGGTCTACGCCGACCATGGCCTTTCCATCGGTGCTCTCGAGATCGCCGTGCCAGAGATGAGGGATCCTGTATGACTGCGCCTGCTTTGGATTAGGCAGGTGGTCTATTATCATCGCAAGAGTCGCTTCGTCAACAGGCGCGACCTCCTGCAGTTTTGACTCGTCGTTCTTTGCGGTAAGCTCGAAGATGTCCTTGAACGTGACATTGTACTTCTTCATTATGTGGGTAGATATTGCCCACTTCTTGTATGCGGATCCGAAGCATACGCTCCCGTTCTCCACGCTTATCTGCCACTGCTTGGCGAACTGTTCCGGAGCGAACTTTGTTATGAGTGAATTTATATCGGCTATAAGCTTTAGGAGCCTCTCGAACGTCTGCTCTGGAGTGAGCTTGAGCTCGTTGAGCAGCCTGTCAGTCTTGTTTACGAAAAGTATAGGTTTCGCCTTCTCCTGCAGCGCCTGCCTGAGTACCGTCTCGGTCTGTGGCATTATGCCTTCCACAGGATCAACGACAAGGACTACGCCGTCAACAGCGCGCATTGATCGCGTGACATGCCCCCCGAAATCCACGTGGCCTGGAGTGTCTATGAGGTTTATTATGTGATCGGCATTCTTGTAATTGAAGGCAAGGGAGATGTTCGCGGACTTTATGGTCATCCTCCTGTCCTTCTCTATTGCCTCGTAGTTGGTGTAGAGCGCATCGCCTGATACGCTCTTTGATATTATCCCGGCCCTTGCGAGCAGCGAGTCGGTAAGGGTAGTCTTACCGTGGTGCACGTGTGCTATTATGGCGACGTTCCTTACCCTGTCGATATCAGACATTATCTTTGCTACTTCTTCGGCTACGAATTCTTTCCTTACCATGATTACCTGGCCCTCTTGGCTATTCTCTCAGACTCGACCCTCTTCTTTATGGCATAGCTGTCGGTACTGTTTGCAGCGGCGAGCGTTATCTCGCTGGCCACGGCCTCGGCAAGCGTCTTCCTGTTCTTGAATGAGCTTATAAGGGCGGCCATTGCCAGGTTCCTAAGAGCCACATCAAGCCTCCTCTGTGAGCTTATGCCTACAGCTACGTTATAGCTTATGCCTCCGTATCGCACCCTGGTCGTGTCCTCGATAGGTGCAGCGTTCTGCACTGCGTCTATGAGCAGCTGCACGGGATTCTTGCCTGTCCTTTCGCGTATTATCACAAACGCCTCCTCGATTACGTGGAGCACCTTGAGCTTCTTGCCCTGCAGGGATCCCTTCCTCCTGATTACCTTTCCTGAGACCTTCTTACCCGTTCCACCCCTCATGAGCTTGTTCATGAACCTCTCGACTATGTCGAGATGGGTGTTGTAGTATGACAGGTGTCTTCTCCTTCCGAACATGTTGGGATATGCGGTCTTCCTGAGCTTAACATATGCCTCCAGGGACTGGTCGCTTACGGCTATGCCCTTTGTGTCATACGTCTCAAATAGCATCTGCTCGTCGAGCTCTGCGGACTGGTCCTTTGCGGCGCCAGCCTTCCTGGCAACCTTAAGCCTTGACCTTGCCGCTTCCGCCAATTCTGCATCGGCATCCGCATGAACCGCAATCTCTTCGTTTTTTGAATCTTCCGCCATGATCATTACCTCTTAGGCTTCTCCTTCTTTCCCTTCACGATCTGGTATATGTCTGTGCCGTTCACGGCTATCACCCTGTACTTGAGTCCAGGTATGGATCCCATCTGTCCTCTCTGCGAGCCGCCCATTCCCTGTACTGTGACTTCGTCGTGCTCTTCAATGAAGTTTATAGTGCCATCGTAAGGAACGTAGGCTCCTACAACCTTGCCATTCTTTATGAGCTGCACCCTAACGCACTTTATGAGCCCGGAGTGGGGTTGCTTTTGCTGCAGCACGAACTTCTGGAGAACGAGAGCCTTTGCCATTGGCACTGTGCCTACCGGGTCGTACTTGGCCTTGAGATGGAAGAACTTCCTCTTCCACCACTTCTTAAGCATCCTATACTTCTTTCTTTTCCTTATGAGTTCTTTTGCTGCAAATTCTCCTTTTGGCAAATATTCACCAGTTAATATTCTTCATTTAATATGTTGGAATTACCCGCCTCTATTATCGCCATGCTGTTGACAGAAAAAGGCCTTCCGCATACGGTGCCAAGCTCCATGGAGCTGCCCTTGAATGCTATGATGCGTATTCCTGCGACCTTGCATGTATGATACAGGTCCTCATTTATCTGCTTTTTTCCCTTCTCTGCTATTATGACCGCCTTCGCTGAGCTGGAGTTGATGGCGCGCAGGACTACCCTGTGGCCAAACTGCACCTTACCCGTATCGACTGCAAGTCTAACATCGTTATTTAAGTCGGCTATGCTATCATCCATTACTTTTGAGGAATGCAAAAATGCATTCTGACGAAGTAGCGAATAGATATTCTTGCAAAAGGTATTTAAACCTGACCATGAAATCCGGAAGGCTAACTTCGCAACATGCATGAGCATATGCAATCAGATGCTTCAGATGCAGTATGAGGCGCTAGATAATGCTTTTAATTATTGCATGTGAAGGATGAATGGGAATCAATTTGCGAATCGATGAGATAGTGGAAGGGCTGAGCTACAGCGATGTGCTTCTCGTTCCGAGGAAGTCCGGAGTGGACTCCAGGAAGAGCGTCAATACATCGACAAACATAACCAAGGACATAAAGCTTAACGTCCCCATAGTCAGCGCGAACATGGACACGGTCACGGAATCCAGGATGGCCATAGCCATGGCCATGGAAGGAGGCATAGGCATAATACACAGATTCATGGACATGGAGAAGGAGGCCGCAGAAGTGACGCGCGTCAAGAGGGCGCATTCATACATAATAGACCACCCATACAGCATAGGCAAGAATGCCACTGTCGGAGAGGCAAGGGAGATAATGTCCAAGGATGGCGTGAGCGGCCTGCTTGTTGTAGATGCATCCAGGAAGCTGCTAGGCATACTATCTGACAGGGACATACGATTCGTCAAGGATGACAAGACGCCGATATCTGGACAGATGACCACACGCAGAAAGCTCGTGGTAGGGCATCCGGGCATATCGCCTGACGAGGCCCTCAAGCTGCTTGACAAGAACAGGCTTGAGAAGCTTCCCCTTGTGGACAAGAAGGATGTTGTCAAGGGGCTCATAACCTCGAAAGACATATACCTTAGCATGCACTCCGAGAAGCCTGCAAAGGACAGGAAAGGCAGGCTGCTTGTGGGCGCTGCGATAGGGGTGAAGGGGGATTACATAGACCGCGCCAGGGCCCTGATGAGGGCTGAGGCAGATGTGCTTGTGCTCGACATTGCACACGGGCATTCCAACAGCGTTATAGAGGCCATTAAGAAGCTCAAGAAGGAGGTGGAAGGAGTCCAGGTCATAGCTGGCAATGTCGCTACCAAGGAAGCTGTTGAGGACCTTGTAGCCGCAGGCGCGGATGGCATAAAGGTAGGCATAGGCCCAGGAGCGGCGTGCATAACCCGTACGGTCACTGGTGCAGGCATGCCGCAGCTGACCGCAGTCATGGACTGCGCAGAGGCTGCAGACAAGATGGGCGTGAAGACCATAGCTGACGGCGGAATAAAGGATTCCGGAGACATAACAAAGGCCCTTGCAGCAGGAGCAGCGGCAGTAATGATGGGCAGCGCGTTCGCAGGCACTAATGAGAGCCCGGGATACTTCGTTACTAGGAAAGGGATAAAGTACAAATCTTACAGGGGCATGGCATCATTCGGAGCCAACATAAGCAGGAAGATGCTTGACAAGGCGGAGATAGACCCGCAGGAAGTGTTCGACATAGTTCCAGAGGGCGTCGAGTCGTCTGTGCCTTACAAGGGAAGCGTCAAGGAGACGGTGTACCAGATGGTGGGGGGCCTTAGATCAGGAATGAGCTACGCAGGCGCCACGGACCTCGTGCAGCTCAGGAAGAATGCCAAGTTCATAAGGCTTACCTTCAGCGCTGCCAAGGAGAGCTATGAGAAGCTGCAGAGCTAAAGCGCCTAAGTGCTGCCAGTGTGCACATACAGGCTGGAAAGGTTTACAGGTTCACTGCCAGTCGCTATGGCAGTGCCAGCGTCTGAAAGGTTGCCATGTAGCTCTGCAACGGTGCATGACTGGAAGTATATTGGCACGGGGTAATACTTGCCGAAATTCCATTCGCCTATGCCGTTGGAAGATAGGTTTGCATAGAATGTGTAGGGCAATGCAGGTAGCGAAGACTCAGCGTACTCAGACGTGCCTCCGACGCAGTAAACCCTCCCGCCATAGGCTGCGCAGCTTTGGTATTCTGCCCTTAGCGCATAGGCCGTAGTTGCATTCCAGCCGCCCAGCCCGCTTTTGGTCATGCGTGCATAGTATGATTCCCCTGTGACATTTGTGTACAGTTTGGAGCCGTTGATCGCGATGTCCTGCCTTCCTCCAGTGCAGTAAAGGTACTGCCCTGATGCAAAGCATGAAGGGTAGATTATGTTAAGCGGATAGGGAGTGGTGCTGTGCCATGCGGCGATTCCGTTGGCTGACGGATATGAGTAATACACGAAGTTGATGGCATATGGAAGGCTTTGTGAATATCCACCTACGCAGTAGATGCCAGAACCGCTTGATGCACATCCAAGCCCGAACGTGTCCACAGGATAGTCTGGTATTCTTGACCAATTGGGTGGGGGACCACCTTGCAGTACTGCGGAATATGAGAAATTGCCTGGCACATTGCCCCTGGAGATATTACCCTGGTCCACAGGAACAAGCCCTGCAGTGCAGTATGCGTTCATGCCAGAGACGGCGCAGCCATCGAGTATAGTGTTTTCAGGATATTGCACGCCGCCGCAATCCCACCCGTTGCCAGCTGAGAGATTGTATGTACAGGCGCTGTCCGAGAGCATTCCGCTAGGCCCCGCTCCGCCTGCACACAGGATGCTTCCGCCGCCATACATACACGACTGGTGGCCCAGTATGCTTGGATATTGAGCTACCTGGTGCCATGTGCCCAAGCTTCCATTCTTCAGTATTTGGGAATATAGCACGGAGCCGTTGTTGATGCCATTTGCAGAGTAACCGCCTACGCAGTATAGATAGGCTGAAGGCTGGGGTGCGCTGCGCACTGTGCCCAGAAGTATTGCGGCTGCAATGGCTGCCGCGGCTACGAAAAGGAATGCCGCTGCGTACTTCTTTCGCATTGGGCCAGCATGTCTTCGGCTGGACCTTTTTATGCCCATTTGATTACCGATGAAGTTTTACATCATCCTGGAAGCGCTGCGTAATATGCCTGGGATGCGTTTGTAGGGCTTCGCGTAACGCAGTAAATGTGTGTGGGGGATGCTGCGCATCTGGGCGAGTTGTTGATGGGGAACTGGGTTGATTGTTGCCATGAAGACGCGCCATTTGCAGAGAGCTTCGCATAATAGAACGATGCGAGATAGTCTTGGGTGCTGTTGAGCACCGAGCCGCCAACGCAGTATAGCATGCCGTTCTGAGATGCACACCCCTGCACACCTATCCCATTTACAGGGTATGCTGCAGTGCTGTTCCATGGAGTAAGACCGTGTGAAAGCACTGATGCATAGAACAGCTTGTCTGAGACTGTTGCAAAGTATATTGGTGCATATCCTCGGGCAACGCTGCAGTATACGGACTGGCTCTCTGCGAAACATTCCATGGAAGATGCGTTTGCAGGATAAGATTGCTGGGATTGGCTCCAGTTGCCTATGCCACCTGATCCAATCCTTGCATAATAGACGCTATTGCTCAGGGCTGCAGGCTGGCCATAAGTTCTGGAATAGTTAAGAACTCCTCCGACGCAGTACATGTAGCCCGCAACTGATGCGCAGGCCTGGTCCGCCATCTTTACTGGGTAGGGAGTTGTAGCAAGCCATGGGCCAAGGCCACCGCCTGGAAGTATCTTCGCGTAATATGAGTTTGAGACAAGATATGTGAGATTATACCCGCCGGTGCAGTAGATGTACCCATTGTACTGGACACAGCTCTGCTCGCCAGTGCCGCCGGGATATACTGAGGTGGCCTTCCATGTACCCAGGCTGCCGTCAGGATTTACTGCGGCATAGTACGTTGTATTAACATAGCCTATTACACGGTTGGAACCGCCAAGGCAGTATATGCTGGAGTTGTAATAAAGGCATTGGCCGCCTATGACTGCTACGGGATATGGACCTGCGTAATTCCATTGCACGCTTGCGTTTGAGGTGGCATTTAGCTGATGCCTTAGACCTGCAACATAACTTAGGTAGAGCCCTAGTACGATCACCACCCCCACCACAACGGCTATGCTTACAAATCTGTTGAGGTTATCCATGCAATCAGCTAATCGCTGCTCTCGTCTGAAGGGACGCATGTATCTGTAGTTGTTTCGACCGAACCTCCGGGCGCAGTGCCGCCGGAAGGTTCACACAGTATCATGAGATTCGTTCCAGAAGAGCTTGGACAGTCTGCAGTGTTTCCAACATCACTCTCATAACAGAAGCTAGTTGTAACACCATTGATCATCACGCATTCGCCGTTTGCATTTTCGGTGACTCCTGAAGAGGAAGAGTAGCACCCCGCACTAGGCCCATTGGCAGTGTAGTACGCAGTCATTGTGACGTTTGCAGTTATGGTTATGCTATGCTTGCTTGCTGTGCTGCCGTCGCTCCATTTATCAAAAGTATAGCCTGAAGCGGTGTTAGCAGATATGTCAAGGGAGGTTCCGTATATGTACCTATGGAAAGCACATCCGGACGAACTGGAGGGATATCCAGAAGATACGTCAGGGCTGCCGCCCCCAGAAGGGCTCGCTGCGAATTTTAGCAGGTAGCACTTGTCAAAAGTTGCTAGTTCTGTTGTATTGGCAGTGATGTTGATTGTGTATGGATTTGCAGTGCTGCCGTCGCTCCAGTGTACGAATGTGTAGCCAGAGTATGCAGTAGCGTTTATCTTTACCTTCGTCCCGTAGACGTATTGGCCGGTAGGGCATCCGCCTGAGCTGGTCGGCTGTCCAGACACCAGACCTGCAGTGCCCCTTGCAGTATTTGTAGAACCTACTGTGAGGATATAGCACCTGACGTAGTTTGCGGTCTCGGTTATTGGCTGTGACGGCATGGTTATCGAAGATGCCGAGCCGCCATAGCCGCTCCATCCGGTGAAGTGCCAGTACGGCAGGGGATTCTGGGAGAGGGAAATCGATAT
>CAZLPL010000040.1:0-8893 GCA_964561405.1 Microcaldota archaeon | reverse complement strand
GGATTTGTAAAATTTTGTAATACTGGAAGTTGTATTACTTTATTGGGTTGCTATATAAATGTAAATTATGCAGTTTTACTTCAAAAACTGAGGAAGGAATAAAGAAACACATAACCAAAGCGCACAAAGGAAGTTTACAAGCAATAAATAGAAAGAGTAAAATTTACGGCGGAGTTATAGGAGTTATACTCGGTTCGCTTATACTCTACATATTAATAGAGATAGTTGGCACAATTATAGGATTTATTCTATATTTTGTAATATTTTATTCAGGTGAAAGATATTTTAAAAATAAAGACAAAGTTATGTATTACTCCTCCTATTATGGAATAAGATACGGTTGGGTTATAGTATTGATAGGAATAGTTTTAGTTTTTCTTTTTTCATTGGGCATTTTTAGTGGAAGTTAAAACTGACGAAATATGACAATACCCTCATCGCTAATTCTGTAGTTTTATTCCTGAAAGTGTAGTTTTATTCGAATTAAACTACAAAGCCGGTGCAGGCATTATCTATTAATAAGCATTGACTGCCACTATCTGTAGGGTAGTTGGTGTTCTGATGAAGGATGCGAAAAGATTGTTAGACCTTTCAGGAAAGACTGCAATAGTTACTGGCGGCGCGGTAGGGATAGGCTACGGCATAGCTTATAGGCTTGCCGAAGCTGGTGCGAACGTCGTGATAGCGAACAGGACAGAAGGCACAGGCAAGGAAGCTGCAGAGGCGCTTACAGGAAAGGGATGGAAGGCGGTGTCCATGGAGAGCGACGTCTCCTCCGAAGAGAGTGTGAAGAAACTTGTGGAGACTACGTTAAAGCAATTCGGGCAGATAGACGTGCTTGTGAACAACGCAGGGATATATCCATCAATTCCTCTGCGCAGCATGTCGCTCCGTGACTTTGAGCAGGTGTTGGACATAAACCTGAATGGTGTCTTCCTGTGTACCAAGTACGTATCCGAAGATATGATAAAAAGGAAGATGGGCGGCAGGATAATAAACATAACGTCAATAGATGCACTCCACCCATCCATGATAGGCCTTGCGCACTACGACGCATCTAAGCACGGGGTATGGGGATTCACGAAGAACGCTGCGCTTGAGCTTGCGCCTTACCGCATATGGGTAAACGCGATAGCGCCCGGAGGCATACTTACGCCAGGCGTGCAGAAGCTTCAGAAAGCGCCAGCCGGAGGAAGCAACATACAGGAGGAGGTAAAAGCATTCTCAGAGCGCATACCGATGGCAAGGCTAGGCGAGCCTGATGACATAGGGAAAGTGGCCCTGTTCCTGGCCTCGGACATGTCCTCATACATGACGGGCAGCCAGATAGTCGTGGATGGCGGAGTCCTGCTCAAATAGAAGGTGCAGAAAGCCTGCAGCCTTGGCGATATGCTGACAGGGTCATTGCCATGCCTAACAACAGGGTTGGGTAAGATGAAGGCAGTATCATGACATTGATGGGATAAAAGTCATTGGGGCTGACTCAGTCACGGCAATCAGGATCGCGAGGCCCAGAAACAGACCTCATATCCATTTCCGCTGCGGTGCTTCTACTTGATACTTTCTTCGAGCAGCCGCTAAGCGCGTCGCATTCTGCAGATACAGCCCAGTAAAGGTAGAACATTGCCTGGGCCCCGTCCTACGCAAAGATCCGCCACTAGGATGCACACGTGCCCATTCACGCCATTTTACGTTGATGCAACAGCGGCTGGAACAGTCCTGTTCTCCTTCCCCCTTGCAAAAGAGATGATGCCTGCTATCAGCAGCATCATTATCATTGCGATGAACGAGACGTGCATGCCCGAGACGAATGACGATGCCACTCCCCCGATTATCTTGGAAGTGCCTGCAAACACATGGAATGCCATGCTCCTGGGTATGGAAAGGGATGACACCACCATGACGATTATGAAACTGCCCATCATGCCCATGCTAGAGAAGAGCCTGAGCAGGCCTGATGCTGTGCCGAAGCGCTTCTGCTCGGCGTGTGCCATTACTGCGCTGCTGTTTGAAGGCCAGAACATGGCTCCTCCAAGACCAATCACAAGGGATCCTGCCATCACCAGGTATATTGGTGAGAGCGTTCCCAGTGTCAGGTATATCAGCACGCCGAGTATCTGCACGGCTATCCCTGCAGTAGCTATTACCCGTGCACCATGCTTGTCTGACACGCGACCCATGAACGGAGATAGGAATCCGCTGGCTACGTATCCAGGTATCAGGAGCAGCGATGCGTAGAATGGGCTGAAACCCCTTACTCCCTGCAGGTACATTATGAGCATGAAGGTCACGCCAAGGAACCCGAGGCCCTGGAGGAACGATGCAAATATGGAGTTCCTGAATACCGTATTTGAGAACATGTCGAATTTTATTGTCGGGCTTTCGGACCTTCTCTCCACAAAATAGAATATGGCACCGAACACGAATCCTGCGATGATCAGCCCTATGTCAAAGGCATTGGGGCCTGACGAAGCAAAAACCACTCCCCCGTAAAGCAGCGAGGATATGGCAATGACCAAAGTCAACATGCCCGTAAGGTCCAGCTTCTCCTTCAGAGTGGAATTGTCCTTAAGGTACCTGACCCCTAGAAAGAGCGCTATTATGCCTATTGGCACGTTTATGAAGAAGATGTAGCGGTATCCTATGAATGTGGTTATGAAACCGCCTAGGACTATGCCTAAGATTGCACCCACGTTCCAACCCATGGCGGTGAATCCATAGGCACGGCCTATCCTGTGCCTCTCGAACGTGTCGGCTATTATGGCACCGCTAGTTGCTGATACCATTGCGCTGCCCAAACCTTGCACAGCTCTGAAGGCTATGAGAAGCGTATCAGTGGGGGCGAGGCCGCAGAGCAGTGACGCCACAGTGAATACTGCAAGGCCAGCATTGAAGATCCTGCTCCTTCCGTAAATGTCGCCCACCCTGCCGAACTGGGTCGTTGCAACAGCGCTCACCAGCATGTATACCAATATGACCCAGATTATTGTGGATAGGTTGGAGTGCAATGCCAAGGTTATGTCTGGAAATGCAAGAAGGACTATTGTGGAGTCTATGGAGGCCATGAGTACCCCCACCAGTATCACAGTCAGTATTATGTTTTCATGAATCGGAGCTTTGTCGGACATCAGGATCACACAATTCGGAATGGTCTTTAAGAATGGTCTTTAAGGATTCAAAGATCATACGCGCTAGATAATATGCAATGGTTTGTTTTTAATCTTTGCGGTGCGATGGCAATGTGCGATATGCAGCATGCAAGAGGAAGGCCAGATCATTTTTCAGACAGCATCTTTACCTTTGCAACCAGGGATTTTGGTAGGTTTATTGACTTCCACCGCTTGCTGTCTATAGCCACCTGCACTATGCTACCTTCGCATACGAGTTCTCCGTCATGGTATATGTTGAACTTGAACCGCAGTGCGCGCTTACCGGATAGTTCCACACCCACATGGGTGCGAAGCCTCTCCCCAAGCCTTGCAGGCTTGTGGTATGTTGCCTTCGATTCGACGACCACAAACCACACCTTCTCATTCAGGATGGGAAACTCGGAATCGAGCCTGGACCTTGAGAACTGCTCAAACGCATCGGTAAAAAACCTGTAGTAACCTGCATAATGCACCACGCCCTGTGCATCAGTATCGTATATGCGCACCCTTTCTTCCCATACGAAATCGTTCATGAAAACAAATCTCATAGATAATTAATAACGCTTCGTTACTGTGCCAGGAAGCTAGCCGCACTTAGACAGCGAGCTTCTTGCCGTAAACGCCATCTATGCCGAACACCCGGACCCTGTTTCCCTGCCTTAGGGTTATCCTGTACGAGGGTATGTGCACCTCCTTCATGCTTGCAATAGACGCGTCTGGGAACAGGCGCCTTATCACCGATCTCGCCTTTTTCGAGTCCATGCCATGGAGAACCTCGGCATCGGATGCGTCGGCATCCTCTACAAGGACATCGCTCTTGCTGAGATATCTCATGTAGGCTGATGCGCTGCCTTTCTTTTCATTGGAAACTACCAGTTCCCTTATCCTCCCTTTCAGGCGCAGCAGGCTCCGCTTCCCACCGACTATGCACCGGTATTCCCTATACTCGTTCTTCCACAGGGTAGGCATGCGGATTACGCACAGCCACACCGGCACGTAGACATGATATATAGAATCGACATTCTCCCTCGTCTTCCCGAAAAATATGAACATGCGCCTTGATACCTTTCCCGCATACGCCTCGGCATCCGCACGCGTTATATTTGCATGGAGAGATTTTATCATAGTCTCTGCGGCTTTCTGCCTTGGCTTCATCGTGCGCCGCTCCGTGGCGCTTTCCAGCTTCAGCTCTCTTATGATGCTCGCGACCTTGCTGTTCTCTGGACGGTACGTGCTTATGGACGGGGTCATGCCTATGTGCGGTGCACTCCTGGACTTCACCTTGAACGGGCCTGCTTCCTTAAGGCCAAACATCATGAACTCGCCTGTGCCCAGCCTTGTCAGGCTTGCAAGCCTATCGCTGCTCCCTATCAGTATGCGAAGGGCATTAAGGTCGTTCTCAATGGTAAGCTTCCCGACAAAGCCGTAAGAGCATTGGGCCAGAACATTCTTGCTTATGTTGGCAGGTCTCTGCGTGGTTATGAACAGGCCTATGCCGCGCTTCCTGCCCCTTACGCTTATCTCCTCGACCATGTTATCCCTGACTCCGACAACCTGGGGCGCGAATTTGTCCGCTTCCTCCACCATCACTAGATAAGGCCGCCTCATCTTGCTCTCTACCGAGTAGAGAGCACCCAGCGCCTTCTGTGCCACCTCGTTCTTGTCCATTGCATCGGATAGATCCATGACCACAGGCATGTCATTGGATATGCTAGCCTCAAAAAGCCTCTCGAAATCCACATCCAGGCCAAGATCCCCCGATTCGCCACCGACAACTATGACCTTCTTGGACACGGACCTGAGCGAGCTGTATTCGCCTTCGATGTCAAGCACGCAAAAAGGCATGCCGGACCTGCACAGCTCCTCTGCAATTACTCCTGCAAGGAAGGACTTCCCTGATCCGCTCTGGCCTATTGCGCAGCCCCTTCCCGTGATTATGGTCTGGGCAGCTATGTCCACCCCATCCGCAAGGTTGATATCCATCCAATCTGTAATAAGAATGGCAGTTCAGTATTAAATCCTTAGCATACTCTGCACATGCCTTTTGGCGCCACGGTACATGCATAGCCCTGTGGTCGATTGAGAAGAGATGGATTATTTATTTGCTTCGCGGCCTTATTGTATAAGTGCAGTTAATGGTACATTATAAATGGGTGGCGCTATCGAACACTACGCTCGGCGTTCTGATGGCTTCCATAAATGCAAACATAATACTCATAGCGATGCCAGCAATCTTCAGGGGAATAGGGCTAAACCCTCTTTCCCCAGATGCGTTCCAATACCTGCTCTGGCTTCTCTTCGGCTACAGCATAGTTACTTCGACACTTCTAGTGACTTTCGGAAGGATATCTGACATGTTCGGACGAGTGAAGCTTTACAACCTGGGATTTGCAATATTCACTGTTGGATCCATACTCCTATTCCTGACACCGGGCAGGGGAAGCCTAGGCGCTGAGGAACTCATACTCTTCAGGATAGTCCAGGGGATAGGCGGCGCGTTCCTGTTCTCCAACAGCACTGCCATAATAACTGATGCATTCTCGCACAAGGAGAGGGGGATGGCTCTTGGGATAAACCAGGTTGCCTTTCTCGTAGGATCCCTTCTGGGCATCGTCCTCGGAGGAGTGCTCGCGTACTTCGATTGGCGCGCAGTGTTCCTTGTAAGCGTCCCGTTCGGAATTATCGGGACCGCATGGTCGTACATCAAGCTCAGGGAGCTTGGAGTCACTGAAAAGCATCCGCATATGGACTGGGCGGGAAATGCCACATTTGCCGCAGGACTCACGATACTGCTGGTGGGGATAACGTATGCGCTCCTGCCTTACGGATCAGACCCCACAGGATGGTCCAACCCGCTTGTGCTAGGCGCGATTGCGTTGGGAGCCATCCTGCTGATGGCGTTCGTGTTGATAGAACGCATAGCCAAGGACCCCATGTTCAGGCTGGAGCTGTTCAGGATACGCATGTTTTCTGCTGCAAACCTTGCAGGAATGATGGGAGCCATTGCCAGAGGAGGGGCGATGCTGATACTGATAATCTTCCTGCAGGGAGTATGGCTTCCCTTGCATGGATTTGACTATGAATCAACGCCATTCTGGTCGGGGATATACATGATGCCAATGCTTATGGGCTTTGTGATCATGGGCCCTCTGAGCGGATGGCTTTCGGACAGGCACGGCGCAAGAGCCCTTGCCAGTGCAGGTCTCATAATTACTGCTGTCGGGCTGCTCATGCTCACTACGCTCCCATACAACTTCGCGTATATAGACTTCGCATCAATAATATTCTTGGTCGGCATTGGCGGAGGAATGTTCGCAGCCCCCAATACAGCAGCCATAATGAACTCGGTGCCCCCGGCACTCAGGGGCGTGGCATCTGGGATGCGTGCGACATTGCAGAACGTTGGAAGCACAATGAGCATAGCGGTCTTCTTCACAGTCATAGTACTAGGGCTCTCAACGAGCCTGCCCGGGCATCTTGGAGCTTCATTGGCAGCAGCCGGTGCTCCGGAACTGTCCAGCACTGTGGCTAACCTGCCACCCACAACCGCCCTCTTCGCGGCATTCCTTGGATACAATCCCATGAAGACCCTTCTTTCGGGCCTGCCGCAAAACGCCACGTTGCACCTAAGCGCCAATACCACAAGCACGCTTGAGAGCAACACGTGGTTCCCAAACGCCATCGCAGGATCCTTCCTCTCCTCCCTTTCACTTGCATTCTACATTGGCGCAGGCCTTTCCATCATAGGCGCCATAGCCTCCATCATGAGGGGAAAGAAATACGTGAATGAGAGTTCCGTAATGGCGGATGAGGAACGCGTGGAAAAAGAGGAAGATGCCCTGGACCGCAGATGATTAGCCTCCAGAAGGGTTAAAAAACAGGGAGCCCAATAGGTAGTGTGGCCGGGGAATCTAAGCTGAATGTCAAGAGCATAATAGACAGGGCGGAGATAAGTCTCATACTCGACAGCTATGACGACATATTTTCAGACTTTGACCCCAGACCCTTCAATGAAAGGGCCCTTTCTGAGGACTTCATATTCGAGACCAAAAGGGCGGCGAGGGACAAGAAGACTGGCATAGAGCTAAGACTGCACATACCTGGGAAGATGCGCAGCGCATCAGACGAGGAGCTGATAAAGCTAAGGCTGAGGAGCTACTTCAAAAAGAACTACAAAGCGGCGCAGGAGGAGCTTGACAGGCGAAATAGGCGTGCAGCGGTGCTGGTGGCTGTGGGGGCAGTTCTGGGGCTCGCGGATGCAGTGCTGCTCTCCTTCAATGGGCTTGGAACCATATTCCAGGATGCCATAGAGATAATACTTACTCCGGCGAGCTGGTATACCATCTGGACAGGATTCGACGGACTCATGATAAAGCCCAAGGAGACTCTTGCAGACAGGTCGTTCTACAAAAAGATGAGTTCCGCACAGATAATATTCACGGCATACTGAATATGTGTCGGGCCTGGCAGTTGGATAAGGTTTATATTCCTGGAAAATGGGGTTCAATCCATCCTGTCGCCATAAATGGCGAGGGTTTCTTGAACGCCCACACCCCACTGACTAACCATTGTATCAATCCGGCGCGACGAACATCACGTCGCGTCGATAATATTTCTCAGGAAAAGAATTTGTGGGCTTGTTTCATCCCACACTTGAAAGTAGTGGGATTTCACAAGCCTTTAGAAAGCATTAAATAAGAAAATGTTTGGTATGGACAGATATGTTTTCAACGCTTCGGACACTTTGTAGCATCTGTTGTATTGGCAGTTCTCTCCCAGATGCATGTGATGGCAGTTGCTGCATTCCTGCATTGTACCTTTTAGATCTGCCCATTGCTTTATAGCGTAGGCAATTAGTGCTCAAACATCCTAAAATGTTCGGATTCCCTTTTATGTCTATCTGTTGACTATATAACCAATAAAAAGGGAAAGCTATGAGTAGAGCCGGAATAACCCAAAAACGTAGACGAAGACACAAGAAGCAGTGGAGAAACAACTAGATCTACTAGACCTGCAGTTTTTGGATAGAATTGGTAGCCAGTGTGCCAATTATATTTTATATGCGCTAGCATATAGTTTGGCTTGTATAAACACAATGCGGATATAGTGCAATCTAGTTATGCACGTGTGGTTCGTATAGAATATAGAGATTGGGGGTGACCACAAACAAAATCATTGTGGTCACCCTTTGTTATAAATCTAGGCAATTATACCTTTCTTACGTTCTTTGCGCGTGTTCCGCGGTCTCCCTGCTCTACATCATATTCCACAGAGTCGCCTACAGATATGGTTGCACCGCCTTCTACTGCAGTCTTGTGGAAGTACGTGTCCTTTCCATCCTCTCCGGTTATGAATCCAAACCCTCTTTCGGCGTTGAACATTTTCACTTTTCCTTTCATTTTATCACATTTTTGCTATAATATATCTGTGGGATAATTTATAATAAGGATGGTGTTGGATTGGGACAGTGGGATTGGGCGCGAAGTGGCTTTGTAGAAATCCTAGGAGCGCTGATACACAGTAGTTGAGGTATCGGTGGATGTTGTAAACAACATCGACGACCTTCATCTCTCTTCTCTGCATTTTCAAGAGCCTGTTCCTCAATTCATCGCCAAGCTTCCTCTTCTTAACTGAGTTTATTGTCTCGACTTTACTCCTCTTGATGGTAGATATCATAAGGAAAACTACGTCTCAGTTTCCTTCTATAGAAACCTGCTGTTCTGCGCAGGGGAACACCACAGCGT
>CAZLPL010000039.1:0-9017 GCA_964561405.1 Microcaldota archaeon | reverse complement strand
TGATTCGATGACCACTACGTTTACAGAACCTTACGAATTTCAAGGTCGCAGTGCATCCTTGCGTTGCCTTTCTGGAGGTATCAGTGCTCTCCTTGCATACATCCCTGTCTGTGTGCAATCGGGATATGTTCTTGTTCTGCATCTTTTGGATGAATGCAGGAACATTCCCTACTGTGGATTTCGTGCCACAGCACAACAACCTGACGCATCTTGCACTCAATCTGGACACTCCTTTCGGATGTGTTTCAGATATATGCAAGGGACATTGATGATATTATGACTTCAAAACATAAAAACATTCGCATTCATCCCACGATTGGAAATCGTGGGCTTTCTGCTATGAATTTTTGTAATCCGCACTCGGAAACTTCAGCAGATGTCCCAGTACTCTGCGCTTAATCCAAAACCCTATTCCAGACAATTGTATCATTTAATACATTTGCTATCAAAAATATGAAAAAATGCACCATAATTCTTATATATGCGATAACCTTCAATGCCCTCAGATCGTTATGGCAATCTCATCAAAGCAGTCTCTTACGTTGCACATCCAAGGGATGGCTGAAGAAGGCTTCAAGAAAATTGTTACAGGCAACGGGACGGTATTCCTTTTCGGGCCCACCCAAGCACGTCACTCCGACGCTGTGGTGGAACTTATACAATCCTCCCATGATAATGGCGGCGGGGCCCTGCCGTTGACGCGTGAGCAGGTCTTGGCAATGGCGGCGCAGGGCCATTCCTATGTTGCTATAGACCCCGTCACCAACTCTGTTGTAGGCCATCAGGCCGTAGGCATCTGGCCCGGGTGCTACGAGCTGCGTTCCGGGGTCACACACCCCGCCCATAGGGGGAAGGGCATAAACACTGCCATGAAAAGCGCCTTTATCAGCCATATCTTCGAAGCATCTCCAGAAGCAGTGATAATCGCAATAAAGAGCGGAGAGATGGGGATAGGTGCGCTCACCAACGGATTCGGGTTTAAGGAGGAACCTCTGGAAGAGGCCCAGCCAAAATACTTGTTTGGGATACTAAAGCCAGAAGAAGGGCCTTGGCACGTCTACTCCCTTACACAACAAAGCCTAAGGCGCGCTCCCATCCAGTCAGCGTTGAGAAACTGAGATATTTTAATCCGAGTGCGGATATTTTACCAGGTGGCTTTTGTGAAAATGCAGTACAATCCCATTGTAAAGCTCTTCTGCGAACTGGTTTCGATACCTTCCCCAAGCGGACACGAACGTAACGTAGGCATTGCAATACAAAAACGCCTAAAAGCGATGGGAATAGCTTCGCATTTCGACGATTCAGGAAAGAAAAATGACAGCAACTCCGGCAATCTGATCGCCAATGTGAAAGGCACAAAAGACACTACTGTGATGCTGGTATGCCACATGGACACTGTGGAGGATGGCTATAGACGAATAATCCCGCACGTGAAGAAAGGCGTCATAAGTAGTGATGGCAATACCATACTGGGCGCAGACAACAAGGCATCTGTGGCATGTGCAATCATGGCGCTAGGCGAGGCCATGTCCTTACCAGTGAGGCCTAATGTCACATGCGTTTTTTCAACCAGGGAGGAAAGCGGCATAATGGGGGCCAGATGCATAGATTCGAGAGATAAGGTCGACTATGTGTTCATTTTCGATGGAGAAGGGCCGTCAGGGGCATTCATGGAGAGCGCCCTCGGCTACTTGCCCTTCGAGATACATATCAAGGGGAAGTCAGTCCATGCTGCTTACAATCCCGGGCAGGGTGCAAATGCTGTCAAGGCAGCTGGCATAATGCTCTCCCGTCTCAAGTTAGGGAAGGATGCTAATGGCGGCACGCTAAACGTAGGGCTGATAAGCGGAGGCACTAAGGTGAACGTGGTTCCAGAAGACGTCTTGATGTCCGGCGAAATAAGGGCCTTCACCAACTCCGAGATCGAGTGCAAGGTCCTGGAGGTCGAGCGCCTAGCCAAAGAGTCATGCAAGCTTACCGGATGCAAATATGAGCTTATGTTGAAGAGGAACAATTTTTCACCGCCATTTTCTGCAAAGAAAGGTGCCCCAATAATTTCAGTGGCAAGGAAGGCAGCTATGGCCGCAAAGTTATCGTTTGAATTGCGAAGCCTACGTGCAACTTCCGAAGTAAATTCACTATCCCTGAAATATGGCTCTGTACTGGGTGTCTATCGTGGCGGCAGTGCACCACACTCAAAGTCTGAGCGAATAAGCATAAAGGAACTCTCGGATTTGAAATCCCTCATGTTGGAACTCATAAAAAATTGCTGAAGCAAGGCCTGTGCATTTGTGCCATCTGATACATACTTGCCTTAAATTGCATCATACGCGTCGCAGATTTTATATAGCCATTCAGTGTACAGTCTATCGATAAATATGGCCAAGGAAAAGGTTGTGCTTGCATACAGCGGAGGCTTGGACACCTCCGTGATCTTGAAATGGCTGGTGAACAAGGGCCATGATGTGGTCTGCTTCGTAGGCGATGTGGGTCAGGATGAGGACTTTGACGCAGTGCGCAAAAAGGCCATCTCCGCAGGTGCCTCAAAGGTGTACATTGAGGACCTGAAGTCCGAGTTCGTCACAGATTTTATCTTCCCTGCAATGAAGGGCAATGCGATATACGAAGGCAGATACCTGTTAGGTACCTCTCTTGCCCGACCTCTTTTAGCAAAGGCACAGATAGCCATTGCCAAGAAAGAAGGCGCCAAGTACGTGGCACACGGTGCAACTGGAAAAGGCAACGACCAGGTCCGTTTCGAGCTTGCCTATTACGCGTTGAATCCCGAGATAACTGTGATATCTCCTTGGAAGGATCCGGAATTCCTATCCCAGTTCAAGGGGAGGAGCGATATGATTGTCTACGCACAGAAATGGGGCATACCCGTAAAGGCTACAAAGGGGAAGCCCTACAGCGAAGACGAGAACCTGATGCACATCAGCCATGAGGCCGGGATACTGGAAGATCCGTCATTTCGCCCTCCAGAGCATGTATTCAGCAGGACATCCTCAATAAGCAAGGCCCCGTCAAAGGAGACTGTGATAGAGCTGCACTTCAAGGATGGAATACCTGTGAAGCTTGTTAACAAGTCGTCTGGCTCCGCAAAGACAAAGCCCCTTGACATATTCCTAGAGCTCAACAAGCTGGGAAGCATAAACGGCATAGGCCGCGTGGACATGGTCGAAAACAGGTACATAGGCATAAAGTCCCGAGGCGTTTACGAGACTCCCGGCGCCACAATACTGTGGTCCGCACATCGCGACCTGGAAGGCATAGCTATGGACAAGGAAGTCATGCACATACGCGACATGCTTATTCCGAAGTTCTCTGAGTTGATATACAACGGCTTCTGGTTCTCCCCGGAGATGGATTTTCTCGTTAACGCATTCAATAAGAGCCAGGAGGCCATAGACGGGAAGGTCACCCTTTCTCTCCTAAAGGGAAATATAATGACTATAGGGCGCGAGTCATTCACCCCGTTATACAACCAGAAGATGTCGAGCATGGATGTTGAAGGAGGCTTCAACGCGGTAGATTCAAAAGGCTTCATAAACATAAATGCAGTAAGGCTCAAGGCGCACTTCGTCGCTATGAAAGGGCGGGTGCCGTACGACAGCCTTAAGAAAAAGGGAAACGATGCCGGCAAAAAAACTGTGGGATAAGGGCTATTCTGCAGATAAGGCTGTCGAAGAGTTCACTGTAGGCGACGACTACATCCTGGACCTAAAGCTTGCAAAGTACGACTGCATGGCGTCCATGGCTCATGCGAGGATGCTGGGAAAGATAGGCATACTAAAGCAGGCAGAAGTTGAAAGCCTTGTAGCGGAGCTCAAGCGCATAATGTCGCTTGCAGAGAAGGGCAAGTTCAGTATCTCTGTTGAAGAGGAGGATGTCCACACTGCCATAGAGAATACCCTCACAAGCCGTCTAGGTGACCTGGGCAAGAAGATCCACACCGGGCGCTCGAGGAATGACCAGGTTCTTACTGCACTTCGCTTGTATTACAAAGACCACCTGGAATTGTGCATCGCACTTGCAGAGCGCTTCATAGACGGTGCAGGTAAGTTCTCTTCACAGTATGGCAAGATAGAGATGCCTGGATACACGCACATGCGTAAGGCAATGCCCTCTTCAATTGGCATGTGGGCAGGTGCATTCATGGATGCGATGCAGGACAACATATCCTTACTGGAGTCTGCACTGCTGCTCGTGGATCAGTCCCCTCTTGGCACAGCTGCTGGCTACGGTGCGCCTTTGGATGTGGACCGTGAATTCACCGCTTCAGAGCTGGGATTCGCTAAAGTGCAGGACAATCCAGTATATGTGCAGATGAGTCGCGGCAAGTTCGAGTCAACCATACTCCACTCCCTGACTCAGATAATGTTCGACCTGAACCGCATGGCTTCAGACCTCATACTCTTCAGCATGCCTGAATTCGGCTACTTTGAGCTGCCGGACAGTTTCACTACCGGGAGCTCCATAATGCCGCAGAAGAAGAATCCTGATGTACTAGAACTCCTACGTGCAAAATACCATCTTGTCGTATCGTACGAAATGGCTCTCAAGGGCATATCATCAAATCTTCCCACGGGCTTCAACCGTGACATGCAGCTCACTAAAGAGCCAGTGATGTCTGGGTTCGAGGTCACCGAGGCTAGCCTCAGGATAGCTTCACGCCTGATGCAGGAGCTTGGTGTAAACAAGGCCAATTGCAAAAAGGGACTAACCGAGGACGTATACGCAACAAAGCGGGCATACGACCTTGTCAAGAAAGGCATGCCTTTCCGTGATGCCTATAAGGCCGTCGGCAAGAAATATGCAGATAAGAAGTAATTGTATCAGATGATACAATTTATTCTAATTTTATAGCAAATGTGCCTCAAAGTTAATATAGCGAAAAATCACAGATCTCTCCAGTAAATACCCTGCTGATCTGTATGGCTGCAAAAATCTTGCGTGTTGGCAAAATTGGGGTGCATGATGAGGCATCAAAGCTTGTGACCGCCGCACTGACTGGCCTGCCTTCAGTGGAGCAGGAGCTCCTCCAGCTATTGCGTACCGAAGACTCCCTGTTCTTGGGGCATATGGACGTGATGGCCGCGCGGCATGAGGTATCCGCATTTTACAAGACTCTGGAAAGCCATGGCGTCTCAGTCATTATGATGAAGGAGACCCTTGCAAACATCCTGATAAATTCCGGCCAAGATGCCCCTTCGATGTCTGCTACCATGTCGGCACTATCGCAGAAGGCTAAGGCCCTCGCCTCCTTGAACCCGGAAGGCCCCTCGCTGGAGCTGGATACGCTACTGGGCAGCGTTGAGGCACTCCTCGTAATGGACGCTGACATATATGGCGGTGGCAAGGAGGGCCTGCAGAAGGCGCTTCTTCTTGCGAAGGCGCTATGCATAGACCCAAAACTGCCCCATGGAAACCTCCTCTACGCACGCGATCAATCTAGTGTCGTTTTGGGACATCGAGTTGTCTCGGCAATGATGTATCCCGCCCGCAAAAGCGAGGTACCCCTTTTCGAGATCATATATCATAATATCCTGCCCATTCATCCTGTCATCAACATCCCGGAGGGCGAGACATTCGAAGGTGGAAGCCTTTATGTCAATGGAAAGACCCTGTTCATAGATGTGGGGCCAAGGACCAGCATGGGCGCTGCCAAGTGGATAATTTCGACACTAGCATCGAGTGGAAAGTATCCCGGAATGAAGTATGTCATAGTGAAGGAGGAAGGCAAGCCGCAAACATTCAAGCAGGAGCAGGAGTCAATGCACCTTGACATGTTCTCAATGCCCATCGGTCTCTGCGACAAAAAGCAGATGGTTCTGTGCCCTTCTGAATCAGATAGGAGGCATGTTTATCTGGTCAGCGCCAATGAACATGGCATAATGCGCATACACCAAACTGGAAAAACCTTCACAGAATATCTTTCCGGAGAAGGATACGACCTCATACGTGTTACAAAGGAAGAACAAAGGGCATTTGCATGCAATCTCCTTGCCTTGGATGGCACGACTGTTGTATCTGCACTGCCTTTTGAAGCACCAATATCAATGGCCCTGCAGGATCGCGGAAAAAACGTAATAAACCTTGACTTTTCAGCCACAACTGAAGGTACGGGCGGCCCCCATTGCCTTACCATGCAGCTACTGCGAAAGTAGCCGTATTGGCGTGCACATGAATGGCATATTTTTATACTTTTCAATAGATATTCCATCGCTATAACTGCATGAATGATGTACATGGCCAGATTAAACAAAAAGGTAAGCGAACCAAGCATACTCGTCAAGCCTGTCTCACGATTCGGAGGTCTAGACAACATACACGTTGCCCTAATAGTACTTGTAGCGATACTCGTGCTGTTGGTGGCTGCAATTTCATTCACAACAAGCATATCCATCGTGAATGTCACGGCACAGAATTGCACATACGCTATGGTGAATGGTACATGCGTGCATCCAATTCACACCCTTTCCGAAGCCAAGATGGCCGCGGAGCGCATACTTGCAGGATACTCTACGTCAAGCAGCTCGGCATCCCTGCTGCCTTACCTATCTGATGTGGCTGCTGCCAATGTATCCTACATTTCGCAAACGGGGCAATGGTATGCATCAATACCCTACACATCAACTTCTGGAAATGAAACCTATCGTCTTGGAATACTTATGCAGGATTCTAACCTGTCCCAGTTCACCACATTTGTACAGATGGTCGGAATAAATTCCTCGCTTTCAGACAATTACGTTGCATCGAAGGGGACAATAACGCTGTACGGGCAGCCAAGCTGCGGCATAGGTACGACGCAGGCATACTGGTTCATAGATCCATACGCACCAGGATCCATACCATCCCTGGTCAACGCCACTAATCTGCAGTCCAAGTTCGCAAGCAGGCTTAATGTGACTGTGAAGATACAGTACACCCAGTACTCACAGAAGATTGCCAATACCTATGGGCTAAACAACACGCTTTCGTTGGGAAGGTACATCCTATGCGGCTCTGTACAGGAAAATTTCACCGGATTCGTAAAGTCCCTGAATGCCTCGTACTATCAGGGTGAGTATATGTCCCCACAGGTCTTGTCAGGCATAGCATCACGATCAGGCTTCAACATGACTGCATTGAATTCATGCATGGCATCATCCCAGAGCGTGATGAGGGTACAGGCAGAACAGGCAGCAAAATACAATGTCACCTCCCCATCTGCGGTAGTTGTAAACTGCCAGTATCTTGCAATACCGCAAACAGCATCGCAGGCTGTGTGCTATGCTAACAGTTCTTTATGCTGACTAAATGGTACACCTAATCGTCGGAGTGGATTCCGGAAAGAGGGATGCAATAGCATGCCTTGATCTTAATGGCAATCCTGTGCTCATATCCAATGGCACATTTGTGGGATTGGACTGGTTTGTTGGCAAGATCACTTCGGCTGGCACCCCAGTAATAATAGCTAGCGACAAGAAGAGGCCCAATAGGCTACTCGCGAAGCTTTTGGCAGTCTTCGATGCCATTCTCTTCTCTGCAGGAGATGATATCGATGCGAAGCGGAAACAGGAGTTTGCAAGGAAGTATAGCATATCAAACCTGCATGAGAGGGATGCACTCTCTGTCGCCATTGCGGCTTACAATGCATATGAGAATAAGCTCAAGCAGGCAGGTGCATACGCGCAGGAACATGGCATTGTCTGACCTAGACCTGGTAAAACCATGGTCATAAAGCGTTATTCTATGCACGAGGCAGGCTCCTAGGAGCCCACGCAAAAGAGGTTCAAAAGGACCTAGCGCCTTTACTGTGCCATCTTGCCCAGCAGCCGCACCGCATCCGCACTGTCGTGGAGATTATATCTTGCATAGGACTGCACCATCCCTATCCTTATTGTGTATGCTTCTTTAGGAAGCAGTCTGAACATGTCTTCGTCAGTATAATCATCCCCCATTGCAAGTATGAAGTCTGGGCTTATCTTGTTTACAAAGTATGTGGCTGCAAGTCCTTTCCCAGATCCAGCGTTCTTTATCTCTATTATCTTGTTTCCTTTGTATATCTGCACATCTGTATTGGATGTGAACTTGCTGAGGTTATCGAACAGCTCCTTTATTCTCAGTGAGGCAAATTCCGATTCCGCCTTCCTGTAGTGCCACACCAACGAGAACTCCTTCTCCTCTATATGCGATCCCGGCAGCCTGTCAGCGTAGTCCTTCAGCATCGGCATTATGACCTCTTTCCATCCGGATGTGAGCGGCCGCAGGAACCTCCATTCAGATCCACGGTCCTTCACAAGTGCCCCATGCTCCGCTACGAGTGATATGTCAAGGTCGCCAAACCACTTGTCAAGCATGTCTTTGCCTCTCCCGCTTATGACTACCACTTCAGTATTCTCCCTTTTGCTCAGCGCCCTCAGCAGGTCTACTACATGCTTCGTTGGCACGGCCTTCTTAGGATCCTCTACAAGAGGTGTAAGTACTCCATCATAATCGAGCAATATGAGCGACTTCTTGGCCTTCTTGTAATCAGACAGCAAGGGACTCTCACTATTCCCAAGAAGCTTTGCATTAAACACGTCCTGCATATCCTTCAGGTCTTCAAGCTCCTTGATGAAGTCGTTGCCCCACCTTACTATATCATAAGATCGTATTCTATCCTGCATCAGGCCTATGCGGTGCATCTGTTCTTCCACTGGCATGGCGAATGCTTTCTCAATGGCCGCGCATATGTCCTCAGGATGGTACGGATTCACGGTTATTGCATCTCCCAGTTCCTTGGCAGCTCCTGTCATATCGCTAAGTATGAGTATGCCTGGAGAATCCACCTTGCACGCAACGTACTCCTTCGCGACAAGGTTCATTCCGTCCCTCAAAGGCGTTATCAGGGCTATGGGTGCTGATGCATAAAGTGCTATGAGCATATTTGCATCTATGAACCTGTACTGGTAGGTTATCGGTGTCCAGTCGATGGTCCCGAACCTACCGTTTATGAACCCGACCTTCTCGTCTATGGCCACTTTCATCCG
>CAZLPL010000038.1:0-9390 GCA_964561405.1 Microcaldota archaeon | reverse complement strand
GTGACCATACTGGCAGAGTGCAGGTGATAGGCAAGGAAGGAGTTGTCAGCGATGACATAATCACGTCCATGAACCTGCCAAAGGAGAGCGTGATACAGGTTAAGGGAACCGTAAAGAAGAATCCCCAAGCTAAAGTGGGCTTTGAGATAGTCCCTTCCGAAGTCAAGGACATAAACCCGCTGCAATCCAACATACCTTTCGAAGTGACAGGGAAGGTGCCTGCAGAAATAGATGTCAGGTTGGACTACAGGTATATAGATCTTAGGAGGCTTGAGACAACTTCGATATTCAATATAGAATCCACCATGCTTGGCGCTTTCAGGTCGGTATTATCCAAGGACGGCTTCGAAGAGATACGCACCCCCTCACTTGTCGAAGCCGCGACTGAAGGTGGCTCGGACCTTTTCCAGGTCAAGTACTTTGAAAAGGAGGCTTATCTAGCGCAATCGCCACAGCTGTACAAGCAGCTTGCAGTCATTGGTGGCATGGATAGGGTATTTATGGTGACTCCTGTTTTCAGGGCAGAGAAGCACAACACGATCTTCCATCTCAATGAGATAACCCAGATGGACGCCGAGATTGGATTCGCCGATCACAATGATGCCATAAGGGAGCTTAAGAAAGTGGTAAAGGGGATCATCAAGGCTGTAATGAAGGAGAACTCTGAGGACCTCAAGAGGCTTGGCGTTGAGCTTAAGGACCAGAAAATCGCCGAAGTCACCTACAAGAAAGCGGTTGAAAAGCTCAATGAGAATGGCGTGAAGATGGAATTCGGTGAGGATTTCAGCAGGGAGCATGAGGCGGTAATTTCCCGCATCTTCGGGGATGTCGTGGTGGTGAAGGAGTACCCAGCAGCCATAAGGGCATTCTACAGCATGCCTAACGATGCGGATCCGCTGCTTTCAAACAGCTATGACCTGATATACAAGGGCATAGAGATATCCAGCGGTGCACAGCGTATCCATCTCCCGGCGCTTCTCGAGAGATCTATAAGAAGCCGCAATCTGGACCCGTCAAACTTCGATTTCTACATAAATGCATTCAAGCAGGGGGCTCCACCCCATGCCGGATGGAGCATAGGCCTGGAGCGTTTTGCAATGAAGCTCACTGGCATGAACAACATACGCGAATGCGCGCTCTTCCCGAGAGACCGCGTCAGACTAAAGCCGTGATCGCATGGCAGACCTCAGGATAGTCAAGATAGAAAAGGGAGCGGAGATTCAGGTCATAATAGGTCACGCCGGTTTCATAAAGACCGTTGAAGATCTTTATGAAGCCATGGTATCATCTGCACCAGGCATAAAGTTCGGCATAGGCTTTGTTGAGGCAAGCGGCGCATGCATAGTGCGCAGTGAGGGCAACGACGACAAGCTCAGGCAGGAAGCGGAGTCGAACGCGGCAAAGATAGGGGCCGGACACACGTTCGTGATATTTTTCACAGGCGCGTATCCAATCAATGTGAACAATGCCGTTAAAGGGGTTTCCGAAGTGGTTTCCATATACTGTTCAACAGCCAATCCCGTTCAGGTCATAACAACCGAGACTGATCAAGGGATAGGTGTGCTGGGGATCGTGGATGGTGCCAAGCCCAAGGCGACTGAAACTGCCAAAGACAGGGAGACGCGCATGAAACTTGTCAGGGATATGGGGTACAAGGTGAAATGACGCATGCCTGCCTTCAAAAGCCTAACAGAAGCAGATGCCAGGAAGGCCATATCTGCACTTGTTAGTGCATACAAGGATGCGCATTACTACCTTAACTTTGATACTGACATAGACCTCCTTGCGGCTGCCATAATCTCCGCCCAGACAAGGGACGAAGTCGTGAATTCAGTTACCCCGTCCCTTTTCAAGAGATACAAGACTGTCAAGGATTACGCCGGCGCAGAAGAGGAGGACATAGAGGAGATAATAAGAAAGGTCAGCTTTGCCGGCAACAAGTCTAAGAACATAGTAAAGGCGTGCAAGAAGATAGAGAGCGATTTCGGGGGAAGCATTCCGCGCACAATGGAGGGGCTCACATCCCTTCCGGGGGTAGGAAGAAAGACTGCCAACACTGTTTTGATAAATGCATATGGCATAGTGGAGGGCATACCCGTGGACACCTGGGTAATCAAGCTGTCAAAAAGGATCGGCCTGAGCGTGTCAGACGACCCTGAAAAGATAGAAAGTGATCTTTCAAAGATCGTGGACAGGAAGTATTGGAAGACTTTCACATATGTCCTAAAGAACCATGGGAAAGCAGTGTGCCAGTCCCAGGTTCCCATCTGCAGCAAGTGCATAATAAATGAAATCTGCCCTAAGAATGGCGTATCCAAGCATGCATGAAGGTGCGTCATGTGTACACTGGCATTATAATCGAGGAAAGTCTTGTAGATAAAAGCATCCTCAAGAGATTCAGGATACTTGAAACAAAGGTAGAAGAAGTGACTGGGAGGCATCGGACGCCATGGCTAAAGAAGTGGACGCTGGATACTGTGGAAGTCCCTGATGCCGACGCGGAAGCCGACGCCGTGCTGCTTAGCAAGGGTATGGACGCTGCCCATGGGAATGCCTGGTATGCCGATTACAAGAATGAGAAAATCCATTACATCATATTTCATGGAAAGGTATTCAGGATCGAGAGGTCAGATCCCAAAGGGTACAGGGCTGTAAAAAAGTACGGGACGCAGGTTGGAATACCCGAATACCAGCTTGATTTCTCCCCCAGGTGAAATAATGGAATACATAGCGGATCTACACATACACTCTAAATACGCCATGGCGTGCAGTGAACAGCTAACCCTGGAAAACATGGACTCCACTGCAAAGGCAAAAGGAATAGGCATAATGGGCACTGGGGATTTCACTCACCCGCTATGGCTTAAGGAGCTCAAATCAAAGCTTGTAGAACGAGACGGCATGCACTATCTCAGGGATTCGCAAGGGGGCACTGCCTTTGTGCTCAGCAGTGAGGTATGCACCATATTCGAGGACATACACGGCAAGTCCAGAAAGATACACCATTGCATATTCGCGCCAGACCTTGAAGCCGCGGAACACATCGGGTGCGAGCTATCAAAATTCGGGAACCTGTCCAGCGACGGAAGGCCCGCACTCAATCTCAGCCCGGCGGCCTTGGTGGAGATTGCAAGCAGTGTTAGCAGGGGATCGTTCGTGTTTCCTGCCCACACATGGACGCCGTGGTTTGGGGTTCTGGGTGCATTTTCAGGTTTCGATTCCATCTCCGATGCGTATGAAGACCAGGCAGGCAAGATACGTGCACTAGAGACCGGGCTTTCAAGTGATCCCGGCATGAACTGGAGGGTCTCATCCCTGGATAAGTATTCGCTAATATCCGGAAGCGACGCGCACTCGCTGCCTAAGATAGGCCGCGAAGCAATAGTCATGGACATGGAAAAACCCACGTACGGCGAACTGGTGCGCAAGATATCCGAAAAAGGGATGAAGTTGACCGTAGAGTTCTATCCTGAAGAGGGCAAGTACCATTTTGATGGGCACAGGAACTGCAATGTATCCTTGTCTCCCGAAGAGTCTGCAAAGTATGGCGGCAGGTGCCCTAAATGCGGCAGGAGGCTTACCATAGGCGTTCTCCACAGGGTTAATGCGCTTGCCGACCGGGAAGATGGGTACCGCCCAAAGGACGCAGTGCCATACATACACGCGATACCTTTGCAGGAGATAATCGCACAAGTTCTGGGCAAGAATGTCCTTTCGCCTTACGTAAAGAGGACCTATCAGGAGCTCCTCTCAAATTTTGGCACGGAATTCGACGTGCTGCTTAAGTGCGATGTTGAGACGCTGAGCAGCATGGACAGGAAGCTGGGAAGCGCCATAGATGCTATGCGCGACGAACGCGTCAACCTGGTGCCAGGATATGATGGCGTATTTGGCATGGTGGATGTTCTTAACCAAGTCAAGGCCAAGAAGGCAGACGGAAAGCAATCTAGGATAAACGAGTTTTAGCTGCCTAAACATTCAACAACAGATTTAAACTTTTCTTGCAAGATAATTACATGAAGAGCATTCTAGCTGCTATGTTGCTTGCACTGGTCCTTATCAATGCGACATATGCATATACCGTGACAATACATGCGCCTGCAGTCCTTTCCAGCATAGACAAAGGTACCCTCACAACAATAATGTTGAATATAACTGCAGGGAACGGCACAGTTTATGTTGGCACTGGAAGCAGCGGCACAGTGGCACAGGACACGATAGGTTCAGCAGATACTGCAGTGATGTATGCAACTTCCAGTCTCTCGATAAATGAGAGCAGATACAACTACACATACACGATAGAAAGCAACGGTTCAAACGTCTCTGGACCTAGCGCAGGCCTTGCCATGACTCTCCTTGCAATAGGGGGTCTGCAGCATAGGCAGTTAAACTCCGACTTCACTGTCACCGGTACGATATCTCCTAACGGCACCGTGGGCCAGATAGGCGGCGTATTCGACAAGGTACAGGCTGCCAGTAGCATACGCGTACATTACATACTGGTTCCGGCAATAAGCACTTCGAATTACCAGTATCCGCTTTACTACCTCTCACAGCAGGCATACTCTGTGCCAGTCATAGAGGTTGCTAACGTCACGCAGGCACTTCCTTTCGCATTTGGCAACCCTGCAGTGATCCTGCTAAACTACAGCATACCTTCAACAGACTACCACACCAGCGGGCTCCCATCTGCTGCGCCCAGCTGCATATCCTGCAACTACACCTCCTTTGGCAACCTGATGAACTTCACATTCAACTTCACGCAGAGCCAGATAAATGCGATAAACGGAACTGATTTCGGCACTGTAAAATCGCAGCTTCAGAGCCAATTGGACCAGTACAGGGCGATTGGCTCAAAAGGATACCTATACAGCGCCGCAGACCTTGCATTCAATGAATATCCAGTAGCCTTCCTGTTTTCCAATTACAGGAATTCCACATATCCTGACGCAATAGCAATACTGGACAACATCTCCGCATATTGCAGCTCCGTCCAGGCCCCACTTGTCACGAATACAAACTACGAATATGTGTTCGGAGGACAGGCAAGGGTCACATGGGCTGAGATAACACTTCAGAACGCATACCAGCAGCTAAACGCATCGCAGACAAGCGATGCGATACTTCTCACGCTGGAGGGCGCGGCGCCTGCGTATTCATGGTGCCTTGCAGCCGGGCAGATGTACAATACCGCATCCGGGATGGGAGGCAATTATACTGCGCTTAGCCCAAGCGTATCGGCTGCCGCACTGCAGTCAGTGCAGAGCCTTTCAGGCCTTGGCAATGGCCTGTACATCAACGCATCAAGGACAGAATACGCATCAGGCGAATATGGTGCAGCGCTGTATTCTGCCAAATATGCCCAGATCTTCTATAATGAGTCAAATAATGCATATCCGAGCATTAGCACAGTAAATGCAACTGTGGCAAAGGCATTGGAGGCACCTAATGGCATATGGCCTCAGCAGTTTGCACTGCAGTCAAAGTTCTACCTCTATGAGGCATCTGTATCAAACAGCACAGTTGCACCGCAGTACCTTGACAATGCATATACGACTGCATTGCTATCGATTGGCCTCGGCAACGTGAACTCGTACATAAGCAATAACCTTTCCCCATCAACCGTCCCGTACGAGATCCAGAATGTTACTGCACAGCTTTCACAGCTGCAATATGAGATGAGCCTGACCCTCGGCGCACTGATTGTTGTTGTCATACTTCTTGCACTGGTTCTGTGCGTGCTTCTGATGATGTTATCGAAGCAGAAGGCACAGCATCCGCAGGCAGTTAACGTATCCCCGCAGCAGAGGGTAAGAAGAAGGAAGGCATGATAGAATGGATCCATTCTGCAGCAGGGAGGCATTTGGCAGGACAATATTCTACGAGTCAGAAAAGTTCATGGCCCTTCATGACATAAAGCCAGTGGTCCTCGGTCATGTGCTCATAGTGCCGAAGAGGCATGTCCTCGACCTGCTGGAGCTTGACAATTCCGAAAAGGATGACATGCGTAAAGCATTCGACATCGTGGTACCGAAGGTGTTGGAGATGTACAGGGCATCCGAGAACTCCTATGACATAACGCTGCAGGTAGGCCCGTATTCGGGAAGATCAGTTCCGCATCTCCACGCGCACATAATACCACGCAGGAAAGATGACGTCTACCAACGTGATGATAAGAACATATACGAAGACATAAAGCTTAACACAAGCGCATTCTCGCTCGAGGATGTTGACAGGGAGGTTGGACGCTTGAGAAATGAATTCAAATATGCACAAGGGACACTATGAGTATCGTAACCAGTGCAAGTGCCATGCCGCCTAGCGATATGTTTCTTACCCTGTCATAAAGCTCTTCCTTGCCCAGCAGGAATACGCCTCCGGAATAAATAAGCATGACATCCACCACTGCTACCAGTGGCAGGTACACTAGATTGTGCCTGAATGGGTTCAGTGCCATGAAGAGATAGATGCTGATGCCTATTGCTGTCAGGTACATGGCAAATGCAACTGCGGATGCCGCTTTTGTGCCTATGGCTATGGGGAGAGTTCTTGCATTACGGATTTTGAGGTCGCCTTTATAATCCCTGACTGCAGCGTCTATCTCCCTTGCGGTGCCTGCTACCAGTATCATTACTGCCACTGCCATCACCGCGGCGTTTGCATGAACCGAAACAACATAGTTGCCGAAAGCAAAAGGTATGGCCATGGACAGGCCTATGTAAAGGTTGCCTACAAGCGGATACTCCTTTAGCTTATAGCTATAGAGAAGGGCCAGTAATGCAAATGCCACTGCTATTGCCGTGCAGTATATGTTTATCGCTACGCTTGCGGCAATCCCCACTGCCATGCTGGCAAACGTTATGTAAAGTGCGGCGCGGGGCGATATCTCGCCAGTTACAAGCGGGCGCATCTTCTTATTGACCCTGTCCACCTTCCTGTCGAAATAATCGTTTATTGCGAAAGCACCCATGCTTATGAATATGGGTGTTATCATGCTAAGGGCAAGAATCCATGCATTAGGCAGGCCACCCGAGATCATTTCCGCTGCAACTACTGCGATGACTAGCATGACGCTATGCTCTATGCGCGTAAGCCTCATCACAGCTGAGAGCCTTCCCATATGGGTTTTAAGAAAAGCAACCTATAAAAAGGTCTAGAATGCCATGGCTGGCGGGTAGCAGGGAGGGCGGCAGTATAGTCTTCCATCAAAACCGTTTTATATCTTGTCCGGCACAATAATTAACATGCCTAACAATCCCGGAAGGATAGAAGGCGACTACAGCACAGGCGGCAGGGACAAGATAATATATGCAGATCCACCCCCTGGATTTGGCGCGATGAGAAAGATGCTGTCTAGGAGAAATAGGTATGTCATCACAATCGCAATAGCGCTGGCAATGCTGCTTCTTGGAATTGCATTCTTAAGGTGATTAATTGACTGAAGAACTGGAAATAGACTTAGGGCAAGCGAAAGCATTGGCAAATAATAAGAGCAAGGTATTTGTCCTGGAGCAGAATGTGGGTGACCTTGAATTTGTGCAGGCGGCCATAGGCGGCAAGAATGGTGCCGAGTCTCTTGACATAGGCGAGGCGAAGGCGCTTGTAATGGGCCTTGGCGACGACGAAGACCTGAAGGGCATGGCTGATAGATATGAAGGTGCAGTTATAGTATGCCCTCATGGCAACACCTCCCTAAGGATAGCCAATGCGTTGCAGAGAATGGGCGTACGCGCGTACAGCCTCAGGAAAGGTCTGGCAGGAATGCGTGGATGGGGCTGAAATCAACTCTTGCTTCCATGCCTCTTTGCAGTTTCGTGGGTGGCAGTGACCTTTAGTGCCATTATGTCAACAGTTATTGTGTTTATGTCCATGGCCAAAAGCAGCATGCCTGCGACGAGGCCCACTGCCATTACGAGCATGTTCTGGAGGAGAAGGCCCAAGAACACCACAACCACCGAGAATCTCACAACAAACTCGCTGTCCTTGGCAGGTATCCCTACCCTATAGTACACCCCAAACCATGAGAATATTGCAAGGATTATGAATACGAAGACCCACGTAGGCTCGAAACCTGCAACAAAGGATACCAGCAGATAAGCGATGGAAAGGAGAAGGAATATGCCTTGAAGGTCCCTCTTTGTGAATGTTGCCATACTTGTCAATACACTTTGGCACGCCTTCTTTATAAAGTGCATGTGCCCGCGTCATGCACGCGCAATCATTGCAGAGAACACTTAAATATCATAAAAGAGAGAAATAAATTGGGGAACTTATTATGTATGGTCAGGAGAGAATAGGCCACTTTAGATTGACAGGAAAGCTCAATGCGCATGACGAAGCGCTTCTTAGGTATGCCCAAAGCCCATTTTCAGAGAGCCGTTTCGGGTTTGAGCTGACCAAGATCTCAAGAAGAGACGTGCTGGTCTACGCGCTGGTGGAGCTGGTGCGCAACTACAGCCTGGACGATAGCAGGAGGCTTGTGGTAAAGGTAACCTCCGCCATCTCCAACATGTCCTTCATGAAGCTCGCCAAGAGAAGCGATGCCTCAGATAAGGCGCAGGCACTGAATAGCCAGCGGATGTCCATTGCTGCAGGAGTTTCCAGCAAGTCGGCTAGGACGCTCGCCAAGGAAACCATAAAGCAGATCATCCGATCGATGGACGGGTCTGAGGTAATATCTGCGCAGAGCGCCCTCATAAACCATCATAAGAGTCCAAAAGGTGCTGCCGTGATAGCAGTACTTCTGCCAGAAGTCAGGCAATGAGCAGGTATTGGGGCACGTGCGCGCAGAACCCTTTTAAATTGCAATAGCTAATCACTAATCATGCCCAGAACAGATAGCAGCAGGCACTTCGCAGGTTCACTGGGCTACGATCGGAACGGATATCTGATAAAGGGAATATCGATAATTATAGAGATCCTGCTGATAATAGGGATAATCGCATACCTCTTCTACACCATAGTAAGCATGTATGGAAACATCGGGAACCTGAACATGTTCGCCGAGACAGCCATACTCAACTCGCTAGTTACGATAGCCATAATAGAGATGTATTTGGGGGTGGGCAACTATCTCAAGGGTGCAAGCCACAGCATGGATTACATAATCGATGCCGCAATATCTTTCGTGGTAAGGGAGATAATAATAGAGATATTCGGGAAGACCTATACTGCATATACACTTGTGGCATTTGGCGTTCTGGTCCTGATACTTGTCATATCAAAGCGTATATTAGCATTCGAAATACCTCCAGAAGAATGACCCCATCTGCAACAGATAGTCAACTTCTTCAAAACTGTGGTATCCTGATTTAATGTCCTCTCGGTAATGTAGTTTCATCATATTACCTCTTAATTGTTATTGGTTCGGACATTTTCTTCGACATCTTC
>CAZLPL010000037.1:0-9463 GCA_964561405.1 Microcaldota archaeon | reverse complement strand
GGACATAACCCGGATCGGCAAAAAAGAGTGGGCAGGAAGAACAGACACTGCAATACTAATCGCTCTGCTTGAAAGCTACGGCCTAAGCCGCGCCGAGGCGCTTGTTCACATGCCGGAGCTCATCGCTGCCTACACCGAGAGCCTCAAAGAAAAGATACAAATTGCAGACATCCATACCACCAAAGGCGCAGCAGAGATCCTGGAAAGCCTGAGGTCCAAGGGATATCATATGGGTCTCATCACTGGAAACGTCAAGGAGACAGCCAAGCTCAAGCTTGAGAAAGTGGGCCTGATGGGGTACTTCGAGTTCGGCGGCTTCGGTGAGATGTCAGAAAAAGGCTGGACCTGGCCAGTGCAGCCGTCAAGGAAGCCGAGGCGATGTTCAAGTCAACAATCAGCAGTCACGATGTATTCTATTTCGGTGACACTCCCAATGACATAAGTGTGGGAAAGGCTTCCGGATTCACCACAATAGTCCTGCCAACAGGCACGTTCAGCAGCAAGGAGCTCATGAAGTACTCTCCGGATTATCTTGTAGAAAGTCTTGAGCGCAGCGATGACATTCTTGGCATAATAGCGAGCTCGCGTGCATAGCTGCAAACATTTATATAAAATCCAAAGGATAGTTCCTCATGGAGGCTAAACATCGTCTTTGGCATCTCGGATGGGCCAGGTATGGGGCCATGGCAAACTCCCTTGCAAGCATGGTAAAGCAGAAAGGCACGAAGTTTGATATTGTCATAGGCATCGCTAGGGGCGGGGTCCCTCTGGCCATGGTGATTGCCGATGCAATTGAGGTGAGGATGGACATAATAAACGTAAAGTCCTACACCGGCATAAGGCAGCGCAACAAACCTATGATACTATCTACTCTTACCAATGGCATAAAGGGGAAAAGGGTACTTCTGGTAGACGACCTTATAGAAGAAGGCGAGACGATGCATACTGTGCTGGGGTTCCTGTCCAAGGAAAAGCCGCTTGAAATAAAGACGGCCGTGCTGTTCAAGAAGCCCTGGAGCAAGTTCGAGCCGGACTTCTACCTAAAGGTAGTGGACAAGTGGATCGTATTCCCATGGGACCGCTTTGAAACCAGGCGCATCGTAAATAAGTGAACATCCGTCTTCCCATATGCCACTCGCTTAATGCGTACAAAACAAGTTAGCCGTCTTCCAATATTCAGAGGAAGGCAAGCACAAGTGCGCCAGAGACTGCAACCAGGATTCCTGCGACCTGCACCTTGGTAAGCCTATCCAGATATGTCCTCTTTGAAGCTATGGCCACGACTATCGGGGTGAGTGCTATTATCGCAGCTCCTTGGGCTAGCATCTTGGATATTATGAGGAAGCCGAATATCAGGCTGCCGGATCCTATTGCAAGGCCTACGATTGCGGCATATCCTGCCCAATGCCTTACATCTCCACGCCCTGCCACTGCATGCTTCCTGTCTGGAAACATAGCGTATACTATGATTGCGGTAAGCAAAGCGAAGAAGGCAGCGATAAACCCTTCAGGCACATATGTCCTGGAGTTTATTATTGCGTAGTACATCATCGTCCAGAGCACTGCCCAGCATATGAATCCTGAAAGCGCGTAGACCAGCCTCTTGTTTATGTGGAGGTTCTCTGTGGTTATTACCATGAATGAGCCTAGGAATATGAGCGCTATGCCTGACCATTGTCCAAGTCCCAGCACGCTTCCGGCTATTAACGCCCCGAATAGCACCAGCCAGGCCTTGAAGAATTCGGAGAGCGCGAATGTGTTGGTTGTCTGCTCAGTCACCAGCGCTTTGTAAAGAAGCATGAATCCTACCCCGTAGAAGATACCGGCAACTGCTGACAGCTCTATGGAATATTCAGTTATTGGCTGTGCAGGATACGCAAAATAAAGGATCAGAAAAGGCACAATGCTTATGGCACTTACCAATGCCGTTGCGCGCTTGTAGCCGAACTTAAGTACCACCTTCTTTCCGAACAGATCAGCAAAGCTATACGCTATAAGTACTATAACGGCCCAAACAATGCCCGCGTTCAATGCCACCTAACCCTGCTTAAACTGCGGAATTAAAACTTATAAACGTATGTATGTCGCAGCCATCTTCATCAACGCAATTAAATATCTTCTCACTTACATGAAAACATGCAGAAGCGCATAGCAGTACTGATGACAGGTGCATCTGGGATAGCATACGGATATCGATTTCTTGAAGAGGCTTCAAAGCTTGATGGGGTCGAGACGCACCTGGTGATGAGCAAGGCTGCCGAGATTGTGCTCAAGCAGGAACTTGGCCTGAAGCCATCCGCCGCAGAGGAGTTGGCGGATTTCAGCTACAACGAGAACAACATAACTGCCCCCATCTCAAGCGGGTCATTCAGGCTTGACGGTACGCTTGTCGCCCCATGCTCAATGAAGACGCTCTCAGGCATCGCCAACGGATATGAAGACAACCTGATAATACGTGCCGCATCAATAGCGCTCAAGGAGTGTTGGAAGCTTGTGATAATGCCAAGGGAAACTCCTCTTAGTGTAATACACCTAAGGAACATGCTCCATGTCGCAGAGGCTGGCGCAGTGGTTATGCCACCCCTCCCTCCACTCTACTTTGAGACCAAGGACATGGATGAGCTGATTTCCATTACTGTGGGTAGGCTCTTCGGGATGTTTGGTATCAACACAGAGCTGACGCGTGAATGGGACGGGGGCACAGGCCAAGTGCATCGCAAAAGGGTGCACAGATGATAAACGACCTATCGGGCTACCTTGCCTATCTCTCCAAAAAGGACCGCGCAGCGACAATACGCGAAAAGGTCAGCACCGAATGCGAGATCAGTGCTATAACCAACCTGGAGAACCGCACACACAGGAATGAGAGCAGGGCACTTGTTTTCGAGAATGTCGATGGTTATGACATGCCTGTCGCAACAAATCTGCTCGGCTCACTGCCTACCTTATCCGAGCTCTTCAACCAACTGCCCCTTTCCGATCTCATACTGAAGATGCACACTGCTGGAAAGATGGAGATGCTCAAGGGCGCCAAAGCAGTGATGGATTCCAAACCTAAGATATCCGCAAGCCTTAGCGGCTACAAGCGCCTCGGAGGCCTTGATGAACTTCCCGTTCTCAAGGTCTGGCCTAAAGATTCCGGCAGGTTCATAACCCTCCCGCTTGTCATAACCAACAGCCCCTGCGACGGCTCCACGAATGTTGGGATATACCGAATGCAGGTCTTTGATTCTGAAACCACCGGGATGCACTGGCAATCTCAGAAAGGGGGAGCCATACATGCCGCAGAGGCCGCAGAAGCGGGAACTGTACTCAAGGTCTCAGTTGCGATAGGCACAGACCCGTACAACCTAATGGCTGCCGTGGCGCCTCTGCCGCAGGGCATAAACGAATTCGCATTCTCAGGTATGATGCGGGGCAGCAGCACCAATCTTGTGCGGAATGGGGATTATCCTGCAGTTCCTTCAAATTCAGAGATAGTGATAAACGGCCATGTAGATGGCGAAAAGAAGATGGAAGGCCCGTTCGGAGACCACACTGGCTACTACTCCATACCTGAACCTGCCCACGTATTTCATGTGGATGCCATATACGCGAAGGAGCATCCAATATACGCGGCCAGCGTTGTAGGGTTTCCATGGAGCGAGGATGCAGTCGCAGCCGAATTCCTCTCAGGCTACCTAAAGCCCATGATAAAAGCCATAAACAGCAGCATAGTGGACATATATCTACCCTCTGAAGGCGCATTCACCAACATGTGTTTCATATCAATAAAGAAGCGTTTCCCAGGAGATGCCAAGAAGGCAATGTTCGGGATCCTTGGCCTTGGCCAACTATCGCTTACCAAGATCATCGTGGCGTTCGATGATGACGTCAATATACGTGACTTAAGCACCGCAATGTGGGCCCTATCCACCAGGGTGGATCCTGAGCGGGATATGCAAATAATAAAGGGGACTTCCACAGATTCGCTGGACCATGCTTCAAGCATTTCGGCATACGGGTCAAAGGTGCTTATAGATGCCACAAAGAAGACACGGGAAGAAGGATACGCAAGAGGATGGCCTGAGACCATATCCATGGCCGGGCCTGTTGAAAGCGAGGCTGAGAAAAAATGGAAAAGAATAAAATGATAATGCTTGCAAAGGAACTTCTCGCACCGCAGTTCATCATCTTCAACCTGTGCTTTCTTTATATCGGTGTGATGCTGTCTCCGGTACACCTATCTGTGGCTACCGTGGTCCTGGTGAGCGCTGCATTCATATCTGCCCGGTCCGCAGGCGTCCTGATAAACAGGTACGTAGGTCGCGAGGGGGACTTGAAGAACTCCAAGAAAGTCAAGCGAATGGTGAGCCTATCCGTGCCAAAAGGCACTGTGCTTGGCCTGATCATAGTAACCTCTGCAATCTTTGTAGGGTGTGCATACTTTCTCAACACGCTGTCACTAATACTGACCCCAGTAGTCCTAATACTGCTGATAGCAGATCCCATGTCAAAGAAGTACACAAACAAGCGTCACTACGTGCTGGGTGTTGTGGAGTCCATGGATGTGTTTGGAGGATACATAGGCGCTTCGGGCCTTGTGCCCCTCAATCCCGTTCTGTACATCCTTGCAATCGGCGTCATATTCACCGGAGGAGGGTTCGATGCGATAATCTCCATAATCAACAGGAAATATGACGTAAAGAACGGGCTGAAGACGTTCGCATCAACCGTGGGGGTAGCGCGTGCTCTAGATTATTCCATGTACTCGCACGTAATAGCCTCAATCCTGTTCCTCTCGTTTGCAGTGATGCTAAAGTCGCCGCTGATATTTGCGGGAGCCTTGGGTGCGTCTGCTGTCCTAATATCCGAGCATTCTAGAGTAGAGGTGAACGATGACGCAGCCATATTCGACAGGGTGGTGAAATACAACACTGCGGCTGCGATAGCCTTATTCTCATCCGTATTCATCGCATTTGTAATATAGGTAATTACATGAGCAAGAAAATACACAAAACATTTTCAAGGATACACGAGCATTACGACTTCTTCAACCATCTATTCAGCGCAGGCCTTGACATAGGCTGGAGAAATGAGGCCGCCAGGCAGGCAATGCTCCAAAGGGGCGAGTACAAGGTACTTGATCTCGCCACCGGAACAGGCGACCTTGCAATAGCTATAAGCTCCACTGCCAGCGCCGTGGGCAAAAATCTTGAGATAATCGCAACAGATTTCAATAATGACATGCTTCAGCATGCAAGGCATAAGGCCGCAAGGAAGGGGCTGAAGAACATCCGATTCGAGATCAAGGATGCGCTCTCAACAGGTTATCCTGCCTCGTCATTTGATGTGGTTACCACCGCTTTTTCTCTGAGAAACTTCGATGACCTGGACAGGTTCGCAACAGAGATGCACAGGGTGCTCAAGAAAGGCGGAAGATTCGTGCTAATAGACATGTCCAAGCCCGACAACGCGTTTCAGCGTGCATTCATGGGGGCGTATTTCAATGTGATAAACTTTGTGGGAGGCGCCGTAAGCAAGGGCTCCTACAGGTGGCTAACCTACAGTATATGGCGCTTTGACAAGGAGAACATGGCGAAGACACTGCGCTCGCATGGATTTGAGGAGGTAAAGCTAAAAGATCTTAGGGCCGGCGTCGCGTTCATGATAACCGGCAGGAAAGCCTAGGTGCTTACCTGTATGAGCCTTGCGTACCCTTTCAGCAGTTCGGCTTCGGGGACGTCATCGAGTTCCGATATGGCCTTTGTAACATACCTGCCATTGAGTTCAACGGCGTCAAGTACAGACTGCATGCGCCTATCTCCGTTCTCTGCTTCCAGGCTCGAGACTATGTTGGGCACTAGCGCATTCCTCTTCCTGCCCTTTGACCAGGTTATGTAATCCATTATGTCGTCCCTTATCTGGAACGCCATTCCAAGCGCCTTCCCAAAACGGTACATGTTCCCTGCCTGCTTCCTGTTCCTGTGCACAGCCGCTATGCTGCAGCAAGACGCTATAAGCGACGCACTCTTGAGACCAGCTATGTCCAAGCACTCTTCCACTCCCGGAACCTTTCCAGACTTCTGGAAGCCATAGTCAAGCAGCTCCCCGGCACACATGTCCATGCTCGCCTTGGCCATCTTCTCCATTATTCTTCCGCCGTATGCGGATGCAATCATTACAGCCTCGGCGATGAGCGCATCACCTCCCAATATCGCGGCCTTGTCCCCATACTTGCTGTGTACCGTAGGCATGCCTCTACGCTCCCCATCGTTGTCTATTATGTCATCGTGTATGAGGGATGAAACGTGCATGAGCTCTGAAGCGAGCGCAAGGTCCACATATCTATCCGTATCGCATCCTATGAAATGCGCACCCATGAGCACCAGTATCGGCCTGACAAGCTTCCCTCTCTTCTTAAAGAGGTGTGTCGACGGTCCGTGGAGCTCCTCATTGACAAAATCCTTCACGCCGAATGACGAGAGCTTCCGGGACACTCTGTTCAGGCTTTTCTTTACAGGTGCCGGCAAAATAGGTCGTTGGATTACATTCATCAGCATCGTCATGAGCAAATAGATGAAATAATATCACAGAATAACTTTAAAAACCTCCTCGCCCCTCCATTATCATCGCAATCTGCCCTCCGCCGCAAAGCGCATGGTGCATAAATGCTGAATCTCCTGAAAAACCCACAGAACACTGCAAGAATAGCTGACGCTGTGCACGCAGCGGAGCTGGTGGCCCTATCTTTTTCTACAAAACCCCATGTTCACCCAAGCGATGAGCTGTCCGGAATTGCCGACTTGGCGCGCCTTCTAAGAAGCGATGTATTCCGTGACCGTTCAGCCAAAGGCAACAACGAACCCGTCATACTTGTACCTCCCGCGTTCTTACCTGACAAGACCATGTCTGTGATGCGAAACTGGCTGCTGCGCATGGGCTACTCCGCATCCTTCTCCGGCATGGGGCGCAATAATATCGGATCCAAGCTACTGCTGCAAAAGCTGGAGGGCACTATAGATAGAGTATACTCCGAAAGCGGCGCAAGGAAAGTAACCCTCATAGGACACAGCCTCGGCGCCGCCTTGGCCATAGTGGCTGCAAACAGGCACGCCGGGAAGGTGGAGCAGGTAATAGGCCTGGCGCCGGTATCCAACGGCACCATAGGCATGGCCCCGATTATGCTTATACCTGTTGTCTTCTCAGAGATAGCAAATGCCGTGCACCACTCAAGCAGCATATGGGAGGACATCGATGCCCTACGGGAACTTGATGGGCAGATGATGATGCCTTATTTTTCCATCTTCCCGAATAGGGATGGTGTGATCTCCAGGGACACTTCTGTACGCCATGGGACAAACTGCCACAACATCAAAGTGGAAGGCAGCCATGGGGGCATGATCTTCAATCCCAAGGCATACCGGATAATCCTGGGCCTCCTGAGGGACGGCTCTGCCGATGCTGTCTAAAATTTGAATGAATCCCCTACCGATATGCCTGCTTCCCTGGCAACTCCCGACCTGAGCTCCACCACGTACTTGGCATCATGCGACGGCTGAATGCCTTTGCAGGTGAATATGGAGCTGCACGGCTTTGCGCCTCTTGCCACGTGCACCACCCTTTTCCTGCCATCCAGCCATAATATGTCTATGGGGAATTTCATGTTTAGCATCCAGAACTTATGCCTTGCCTCGTTAGGGAATACGAAGATCATCCCGCTCTTCTCCGGCATTTTCTCCCTGTTCATGAGCCCTACTGTGAGCTTTCTCTGCGTATCTGCAACGTCAAGGTCGAAGTCCCTGCCCCTGCACGTGGCTTTCATTACTTTGTACTTAAGTCCTCTGCCTAGCAATCTGAAAAGGCACATCCAATCACCTCATCTAACTACTGCCTCGCTCTGCTCGCGCAGGAACTGCTGCAGGTAGAACCTGCTTCCTGTGCCCTTGCCAGTAAGCCCGCTCCCCTTCCATCCTACGAATGTATGCAGCCCAACTATTGCCCCGGTAGTCGCACTGGTCTCCCTGTTCACGTACACTACTCCAGCCTCTATTCTGTCTAGGAACTTTGTCACCTCCTTGTTGTTGCCGCTGTAGAGTCCCGCCGTCAGGCCGTAAGGTACATCGTTGGCCTTGTCTATGGCTTCATCGAACTCCCTGTAAGAGTCCACTACAAGGAAAGGTATGAATAGCTCGTTGTGGAACAGCGGACTGGTATGGCCTGCCTCAACTATCACCGGCTCTACGTATGTGCCTCCTAGCCCTATGTCAACTTCCTTGCCCCCGTATACTATCCTTCCATCCCTGGCAGCTTCTTCAACAGACGCCTTGTACCTGGCCAGGGCACTGCCGCTTATGAGCGGCCCTATGTAATTCTCCTTCTTGAGCGGATCCCCGATCTTCATCGATCTGGCCCTCTCAGCAAGCTTGCTAAGGAATTCCTCCTTTATTGACTCATGGACATAAACCCTCGAAGCCGCACTGCACTTCTGCCCGCTGAACCCGAACGCCGCGCTCGATATCCCTGTGACGGCATCATCCAGGTTCGCATGCTTTGAGACTATGACTGGGTTCTTGCCCCCCATCTCCACGACGAAGACCTTCTGCATTCCAGCATCATAGCTCTTCTTTATCATGCCCATGCCGGTTGCCCTCGAGCCCGTGAATACAATGCCGTTCACCTTCGGATTCACAAGGAGCTCGTCCCCGACTTCAGAGCCAGGCCCGGTGATGTAGTTGAACACCCCCGCAGGCACACCCGCATCCCTGAACACTTCATATATCTTGAGACCGGTCAGCATGGTCATGTTGTCCGTTGATGACGGCTTGAACACCACCGTGTTTCCTGTTATGAGCGCACCTGCGCTCATGCCTACTGATATCGATATCGGGAAATTGAACGGAGCTATGACCCCAAACACTCCATAAGGCTTCATTATGATGCTTACCTTTTCCATCCTTCCAGGCGCCCCCTGAAAACCTGCCTTGACCGAGGCCGTGCTAGCCGCAAGCGATGTCTTCCTCACGTATCCCCTGTTCCTCAGCATCTCTATAGAGTAGTACCTTAGGAAGTCTATGGCCTCGTCAACTTCCCCAACCGATTCGTACCTGGTCTTCCCGTTCTCTATGCTAAGTATTGCAGCAATCTCGAATTTCCTCTGTGAGAATATGCTAGCGGCCCTCATGAATATCGCGGCCCTGTCCTTGTACCCCATTTCCCTCCACGACTCGAATGCCGCAAGGGCTGAGTCTATCGCCTTAGCAGCGATGCTTCTGTCCCCTTTCTGGAATCTCCCCATTAGCGACCCGTCTATGGGCGATGTCTCCTTAAGTTCCTCGTTGGCGTATACCTCCTTCCCATCTATGTATATGGGGATCTTCTTTCCCAGAAGGCTGTTCTTCGCCCTCTCAACCGCGCCGTCAAAGAGAGCGTCAAAATTTCCTTCCTTACCTCCCTCAACGAACTTCTTGTACGTAAACTCATT
>CAZLPL010000036.1:0-9551 GCA_964561405.1 Microcaldota archaeon | reverse complement strand
ACTAGAACGGCTATCCTTCTTTCGCTTGGAGAGGGCTTGAATGTGTCGGACAGGAACGAGCCTATGCCTGCGGCTATCTGGGTGGTATGTCCTTCCCTCCAGGTACTTCCTCCGGAGCCAATAGTTATCGCGGATGCTATGGCCTTGGCCATGGGCACGCGCCTGCATATCTTGCCGTCCTTGTGGTGGAATGATCCTATCATGGCGTCAGTGCCGTGCCCATTCCGCCTCAGGTGCGAAGGTGTATACAAGTAGCCCGGAGAATAATCCACCGAGCGTTATGGACACCTGCACCAGAAGGTAGTTGCCTGGAATGTACGGCTGCGAGCCCTCGCTTGTTGACGAGGGAAGAGACATGCCGACCATGTGCCCGAGAAAGACGTCCTGGACATACACAATCAGGTAGTAAAATATTATGACCCCGAATCCGGTGGCTATGTCTATGAAGATGCCTAGAATGAGCCACTTCCTTAGATACTCCAAATTGCGGATCTTGATATCCATACCGATAAGAATGAAGGCAGACAAGTTTATATTGATGTTTCCGTATTTCTGGTATCTCGCCCATTCTAGAGGAGGTTTCAGAGGCGGAGCAACACAGGTATAACGAATAGCGCTATGAGTATGTTGGCGAGGACAATTGAGGTTATGAGCACGTACAGCCAGTTCCTCTCTATGGTGAACGACGCGATGGACATCGCCACCCTTGCTATGGGAGTGGCAAACAGGACAAATATGCCTATGGTCAGTATATATTCTCCTAGATTAGACAAAGATTGTACGCCGGAGTATGATAGAGTAATGCCTATGAGGAGCAGCAGGGCACTGGCAACCACACCTATCCTTAGGGACCATGATATTATCTTGTACATATCCACCCCGGTCATGAGAAACCCAACCCCCTAGATATCATCTCAACCGCAACTATGACAAGTATCGCTATGAAGATCTTCCTTATTCGGGTATTCTGTGATGATTCCATTGTCTTGCTGCCTAGGTACGCGCCTGCGACTACGCCAACGATTATGGGAGCGACAAGGCTTGGCACGATGTATCCAAGCGCCCAGTATATCGCTGCACCGGTTATAGCAGTGACCCCTATCATGAAATCGCTTGTGGCAGTGCTCACCTTTACTGGAAGATGCATTGCCGAGTCCATCGCAAGAACCTTGAGTACCCCGGAGCCCACGCCCAGAAGCCCGGATATGAATCCCGCGGCCCACATGACCATTTCGCCCAGCCACCACCTTATGCCGTTGTAGCTTATGCGTTTTCCTTCAGCACGGTCGAAATAGTTGCCGTGCATCTGGAATATTCTTGTCGTGCGGTCGGGCTTTGCCGGCTTTTCGTCATATCCTCGCCTCAGGGTCGGATATACGGAGGTGAGCACGACCACTCCGAAGAGTATGAATATTACGAACGAAAGATTGTGTGAGTAGACGAATGCGGCGGTGAGTGCCCCTATTATGGCGCCTATGGTGGTGCCTATCTCCAAAGACATGCCTATCTTTATATTTGATATCTTGTCCCTTACGTATGCGGTGGCAGCTCCGCTGGATGTGGCGATGGTGGCTACGAGGCTTGCGCCGGTGGCATGCTCTATGGGGATGTCTAGCAGCAGGGTAAGCGCAGGCATTATCACTACCGCGCCGCCAAGGCCTGTCATGGACCCCACGAAGCCTGCGAATATGCCTATCGCTATGAGTATGGCCAAATAGATTAGGGGCATCATTTTAAGGCACCATCAATACAAAACAGGCATTTACGTTAATGATTGGTACTTCGCATTTAAATGCCTTGCCGAAAGGTTGCGCATGAATGAAAAGATCTGGACATTATAACAAACATTTGGAAATATTTTGGCCAAAATAGCTATTTTAAAATAACATGCAGACGGAGAATAGATTAGGCGAGATTTATGGTTTTAACGGCTTCTAGAAGTGCTGGGCTAAGGCAAATAGAACACGCAGGAGAATTGTCAACATCACTAAGAGGACCTGGGAAGCAGACGATTGATACACACACCTTCAGCGCCATGATGCGTAATGCCGTAGGGAGGCTGGGACATGAGGATGTATGTAGAGTTTTGGGAAGCCGTGGATTTGCAACCATGAAAGAGAAAGGGGCATTCCCAGCATATACACTGACGTCACAGGCAGCAGAAAGCAGCAGGGCAGATAAAAGGGAAGCGCTTATAGAAGAGCTAATAAGGAAAGGGGACAGCCCAATGACAGCAGTAGCCAAGGCGGCAAGGCAGGCTGCTTTGGACGCAGATGAAAGGATTGCAGCGCTTCGCAGGGAGATTGAGGAGGTTGGAAGAGTAGTTGATGCGGCAATCAAGTCAATGGGGCGCGAGGATGTTGCAGCTGCCCTGGCGAGCCTTGAGCTCGTGGAAAAGGCGCGCAGGGGCTAATATCCTATTTAGACAAGAGAGCTTATTCTAGTATGGCACTAAAGACAAAGTATGGCAGCATAAAGATGGCAGATATATCCCCATGGCGAGGGATCTGGCGGCACAAGTGAAGGAGTTCGAATGGGAACCTGGAATCGTGCACATTAAGCAGATCTAGATGCAGTAGGCGTGAATCCAGTATTTAGTTTCCTGCCGGAGGGAAACATCACGGCAATGAAGTCGCGCGAGAAGGGCACTGCCAGGCTGCAGCTACTGCGCATGGACAATATAAATTCCATGATACCGCAGAATTCACCGACGGCAGTGTACCTGCCCGGGCATCTGGGCGTTGATGCCGGGCATGCCACCTCGCACATAATTGGGGAGACGCTGATAGAGTACAACAACTCACTTCACGCCAAAGGTATGGAACGGGAGGAGATATTCAAAAATATGGGTGGCGTATTGAGAAGGGCCATGAGGATAGTCTCCACAATGAACAAGGCAGGCATATGGCATGGAGACCTGACATTTGGCAATATTATGCGCACGTATAGCGGGGAGATAATGCGTCTGGATCCGGAAGCATCTATGAACATGGAGAGCAGGATAGCTGCAGATACGACATTTATCGCACACGCAAATGAGTATGTTTCAAAGTTCAGCGCAGTTATGAGGAGATATCAGAATTCGTAGTGGCTCGCGAGCTCTGGCAGATAGGTCTCGTACTTGCTCTTGATAGCCTGCTGGAAATCCTTAGACTTTGCAGGGTCCCCGTGAACTATGAATATGCGCTTGAGCCCGTCTATCTTGCCTATCAGCGTGAGCAGCTGCTGCCTGTCTGCGTGCGCAGACAGATGGTACTTCTCCACCTTTAGGTTCACGTTGACGTCTTTCTCGTCTATCTTTACATGCTTGGCGCCATTCTCGAACTCCCTTCCGAGAGTGCCTTCGGCCTGGAAGCCCACGAGAAGCATCTTATTCTTGGCGTCTGAAGCCATGTTGAGGAGGTATGTAAGTATTGGCCCGCCGGTGAGCATGCCGCTCGTGGTCACAACTATGGCGGACTCGCTGCCGTGTATTATCCTGTTACGCTGCTGTTTGGTTGTGACAACATAGAAATTCTTGGACTTGAATGGGTCGTCATCGTTAAGGAGTATGCGCTTCTGGAGTTCGTCCCTGCAATAGATGACATTGTGGCGATGTATCCTCATGGCCTTGCCTATCATCCCGTCCATGTAGAGCTTTGCAGGCGGTATCAGCCCGGACTTCATGTAGTCGTCAAGAACCATGAGAACTTCCTGCGCGCGGCCGACTCCGAAGCTGGGGATGAGCACCTTGCCGCCTTGGAGTATGGTCTCCTTTATGCTTGCAAGCATCTGGTCGATAACCTTCTTCTCTGATTGGAAGACATCATCCATGCCGCTGTAGGTTGATTCCGTTATTAGGGTGTCTGCCTTAAGGTGCTCCGAGTATGCCGGATCCAGCAGCTTGGTGGTCCTCAGGTTTATGTCGCCAGTGTAGAGCAGGACATTCTTTCCGTCGCTAACCTCTATCATTGCGCTGCCCAGGATGTGCCCTGCAGGAAGGAACTTGAGCGTGAGGTCGTTTATCCTAAACTCCTGGTGGAACTCCATCAGGCGCGTGTGCCGCTGCATGCGCGAGACGCTGTCCTTTGCCACGTTGGTAGGAGTCGATATACGCATGTAGTCGCTGATCAGCACATTGCTGAGCTCGAACGACGGCTTAGTGGCGTACATGAAGCCCTCGTAGCCTACGGAGTATATATGCGGGACATACCCCGAATGGTCAAGGTGCGCATGGCTTATCACAACGCCATCGAGAGACTTAAGCTCGTGGTCAGTTATGAGAGGAAACTCGACTTCCTTACCGAGCTTTATGCCGGCATCGAGAAGTATCTTGGCCTTGTCGCTCTCCAGAAGTATGCAGCTGCGCCCAACTTCGCCAGCCGCCCCATAAAAAGTCAATTTCAATTCAACACCGACTCGTCAGACTCTTCCCTTCCCTGCTTATCGGACCGTTTCTCCTTTATCACGGCGATGTCTGCGAGGCTTACTTCCTGAGGCTTCGGCTGCTCCCTTGGCTGCTTCCTATCCCTGTCGAACTGCGGCCTCCTGGTCGCCGCTCCGGTTATGGATCGGAGTTCGCCATATAGCACGTCAAGCTTCTTGTCTGACTCCTTTATCTTCTCGTCAAGCTCTACAAGTTGCTTCTCGAGCTGGACGATGTCACCGTCTATGAACTCGAGCTTCTTCCTCAGCCTGAATGACTTGAGGGCTTCCTCTAGCTCTATCTCCACTGCATTCTTCTTCATGATGAGGTCCCTTTCTGCCTCGGGCGTGAAGGCCTCAGTGGCTATTCTGAACTCGAGCTGCTCCTTCCTCCTTCTCAGGAAGCCTATGTTCTTAGTGGTATTCTTGCTTATCTCGGATAGCTGCGATATTGCTATCTTATCTGCAGCCTTGTAGGCAAGCCTCTTCCTTGCAGACTTTATGTCTTTTATGAGACCGAACCTGCGGTTCTTCTCCGCGTCTATGTCCGCCCTAAGCTGATCCAGCTTGGAGAGCGGTGCGGATGGAGCCTTTGGAACTGCGGCCGGAGCACTTGCCTGTGCCGCAGTGGCTTCACCTGCATTCGCAGGCTTTTCTGTTTTAATATCCTCGCTCAGTAAATCGCCTTCTTTGATAAAACTAGACTATAAACATCAAGTAACCTATCCGTTGCCCTTTCTTTTGAAAACGCCCTTGCCGTCTCAACAGCACTGTCTTTATAATCGTCACTACTCTTTAAAACCTTTTCTATCTTTTTGGCACAGGAAGTATAATCACCAGGCCTGAACCTCTCCCCATTTCTGCCGTTGACTATTATCTCTTTTATGGCCAGGTAATCAGCTCCGACTACAGGCTTCCCGCATGCCATCGCTTCCAGGACAACTATGCCCTGCGTCTCGAATGTTGACGGAAGGCAGACGGCGTCTGCCGACAGGTATATTTTGTGCAGCATGGATTTCTCCACGAAACCGGTGAATGTCGTGTTCTGCATTATGCCCAGTTCCTTCGCCATGGCCTTGTAGTAGTGCTCGGCCGGGCCGGTGCCGCCTATGACAAGCCGTATGCCGCCATCATCCTTCCCCATCAGGATCTTGGCTGCCCTGAGAAGCACCTCTATCTTCTTCTCCCTGCTCAGCCTGCCCAGGTAGAGTATCTCCTTGCCATCCTTTTGCACGCCTAGGGACCTGCGAAGGGCCTTTGGCGATGGGCCTGGCCTGAGAAGAGACGTGTCGACAGAATTTGGAACGACGTGTACATCGTCTATTCCGGACCTGTTGAGCATTCGCTTTACAGTGTCCGTCGGTGCTATCACCGCATCGCATCGGTTGTAGAAGAACTTCAGGTACTTTAGCATTGACGCCTTGGCCAGTCGCTTGAGGTGCCTGTTCTTTGGATAATAGGTATCGACTATAGGGCGGTTGGTAACTAGGGTATGGAACGATCCTACGATAGGTATGCGCAGCATTTTGGCCGCCATCATTCCGGCAAAGCCCATCACCATGGGCGTCTGCACGTGTATGAGGTCTATGCCCAGCTCTGATAGCTTGAATAGTGAATTGTATGGAAACAGGGCAACATTATACTGCGGATATGGCTTGAACTCCATGCCTGGATATACGAATACGTCCTTCTTCGCGAACTTGCGCGCTGGCCTCATGTCTCCAGTGGCGAAGATGTATACCTTGTGTCCGCGGCGCTCAAGCTCCTCCTTGAAATTAAGCGTAGAAGTTACAACCCCATCCATGCTCGGAAGATAAGTATCGGTGTAGAAGGCAATGTTGAGGCTTTCCATAGATACACTACAGCTGCACAGCCTCCCCGCCAGCGTTCTTTATCTTCTCTGCGGCCCTCTTGGAGAACCTGCTGGCAGAGACCTTGACAGGTGCGGTTAAAGTGCCACTGCTGAGCACTTTGTATCCGCGCAGGCTGAGTTCATTCTTGCCCTGCGCGGCCTTTGAGACCCCATCCAGGTTTATCTCATTGAGCTTCTTCCTTCCCCATGGCGTGAAGCCGCGGTGGTCCAGCCTCTCCCTTTCATACTTTACTATGCGCGTGAACTTGTGCTTCTTTCCTGCGCGGCCGACTCCTCCCCTGCTTCCTGCGCCTCTCCTGTTCTTTATGTTTCCTGCTCCCCATCGCCTTGTACCCAGATATTTCCTTGACTTGCTCTTGTTTCTGATTACCATAATACAACCTTATGCCATTCTCTTTATAAGCTCGTTTACCTTCTCGCCGCGGTATCCGAGTGCGCCTCCTACGGCAAAGCTCTGCTTTATGCACTCATATCCGCGCCTTGGAGGATGCATTGTTATTGGCAGCTTGAGAACATCGCGAGCCCTCTTCTTGCCGGACATCATGGATAAAATATCATCCTTGGACACTTTAGAGCCCTTGCTACCCAGGAGCTTTGCGAGAACTCCCTCTTCGACAGGGCCGTACGTTACGAAATCCTTGCACTTCTCTATCATGCCCAGGTTGGCAGCGGTGCCGAACACCAAAGAGAGATTGTTGACCTTCTTGACGTTGAGCCTTGAGAGGGTCTCGTTTATGCTTCTCCTTACGCCTATTCTTCCCCTCACGCGTATTACCGCTATCAGCTTGTTGTTCAAATCAGCCTTCATAAATTAGACCTTCTAAATCTCATATTTATTAGTTCAGAAAGGTTTTTATACACTGCACATATGCACCTTTCCCAGAGGCACACAGAACCACATGGTTGCGCCAATTATCCCATTATTCTAGATAGAAGTATTATCATGGACATTACATATGGATATGATGTAGCACCAATAGCAGCTAGAACTAGTCCAGGAGACGGGACATGAAGATCATGCAGGTCTGCGCGACACAAAACAGGAGGTTGTCCGCACAGCCATGATGGGCGGCTGGCGGGTAAATCTCGGACTGTGCGCTGGTCGAACAGATTTCCGGCTTCGCGCAGGGGAGGTATATTGCGGGATGATGAGATTATGGGTCCTGAGAAGGCCTGCCGCCAGCCGTCGTCTCAGAAAGGTTTAAATTAGCGTAATGGGGTATTAGTGTATTGTGAAGAATGGTTCTATGAGGATGGCACAGTTACTGTTTAGCGCAGCGCTCGTCCTATTCCTTTCTGGCATTCCATCAGCATACATGAACGTGACGTACCTGAACACAACGGTGGTGCTTAACACGTCGACATCTGCCAGGGTGGTTGAGACGCTCACGATAAATATGTCGAACTCTTCAGTGGTGCAGTACCTCCAAGACAGGCAGGCGCTGAACCTGACCCTAAGCGAGTGGGCGGCAGTGTTGCACACAAACCTCCTAATACAGCATATCGTGAACCCAGATTCTAGCATAAGCAACTTCACGCTGCTCCCTGGCCCGCTACTCTACAGCAACAGCAGGACGGCTGAGGCGCGCCTGACCATGAGCTATGTGGCGCACAACATAACGTCGATGATGAATGTGGGGCCGCGCAGGTTCGAGTACATGGTGGATAGCGCGGCACTGAACTTCCAGCATGCGCCCGGAGGGGAGTCCCTGCCGCAGAACGCAAGATTCAACATAGTAATACCGCGAGGGACGGAGCTTGTGGCAGTATATCCTGCCCCTGACTTTCCGCCACCAAGCTTCCTTGGAACTTACAACAATGTCACGGCATTCTCATGGTACGAAGGCGAGCCTCTCACAAAGTTCAAGTTCTCATACCTGGTGACCCAGTCATTGCAGGAGGAGGTCGTGTCATACTTCAATTCGATGTACAAGGGTTACACGCAGCAGATATACCTGCTTATCATAATACTTTTAAGTGTGACATCAGTTTACGTATATGTTAAGGTCTTCACCTGATACGGTGTAGTTTGAATGCACAAGTACGAAGCCATAGTGCTCAAAGCATTGCGCGCGAAGAACCGCATGGGGTTTGATGAGCTAGCGTCAGTTTCAGGCCTGGGCAGGGATGAGACCCTATGGGCGCTCGAGAGCCTCAAGCAGTCAGGAAGGGTGGAAATAGAATACGGCGAAGAGGAATTGATAGATATCAGTGATGAGGGCAGGGGGTATGTGAAGGATGGACTGCCGGAAGAGCAGCTCCTGAGAAGGATGCTCAAGGAGGATCTAAAGGCCGCGGGGCTGCAAGACCAGAAATTCAGGATAGGGCTTCAGTGGGCCAAGGCGGGAGGCTTCATTCACATTGATGCAGGAGAGCTGAAATTGACAGACGTGGGGATGAAGGCAGCCGAAGAGGGCGTGCCGGAAGGCATGCTGCTTAGAAGGCTTTCCAAGGGGGATTACGATCCAAAGGCCCTGGCACAGATGGGACAGCAGATGCATAACCTTTCGAAGAGGAAGCTGGTTGCGGTGCGCAACGAGAGGTACATAAACAGGATAGACATAACCAGAAAGGGGCTCGATGCGCCGGAGTACTCTGACGTTATAGAGCAGGTGGACAGGGGAGTCATTGCTGGAGAGACGTGGAAGGGCAAAGAGTTCAAGAAGTATGATGTCAACGTAGGCGTGGAAGGCAGGATTCCCGCAATGAGAAGCCCCATGAAGAGAATAATAGACCAGGTTAAGGACGCTTATGTGAGCATGGGTTTCCAGGAGGTCTCTGGGCCTGCGATAGAGACATCCTTCTGGAACTTCGATTCGCTTTTCGTGCCGCAGGACCACCCGGCAAGGGAGATGCAGGATACGTTCTACCTCTCAAGGCCTGAATCTGCAGAGGTGGAAAGCAGGGGGTTCGTGAAGAAGATAAAGAGGGCGCATGAGAAGGGATGGCACTCCAAGTGGAGCGAGGACACTGCACGCCAGCTAGTGCTAAGGACACACATGACAAGCGTATCTGCCAGGTTTGTGTACAAGGTTATAGACAACATAGCCAACAACAGGGAGCAGTACAGCCTGCCTGTTAAGCTCTTCTCGGTTGGCAGAGTATTCAGGAACGAAGCCATAGATTACAAGCATCTCGCAGACCCCTACCAGATGGACGGGATAATAATAGGAAAGGGGCTCACCATGGCAAACCTGTTCGACACGCTCACAAGAGTGTATGACTACATGGGAGTGGAAGTAAGGTTCAAGCCTTCCTACTTCCCGTTCGTGGA
>CAZLPL010000035.1:0-9903 GCA_964561405.1 Microcaldota archaeon | reverse complement strand
ATAGGCCCGGGCCTGGACCTTGTAGATGCAATAGCAAAAATAGAGTCCAACCCTTACAGGGTAGCTGCGGTTGTGAAGGGGAGGAAGCTGCTTGGAATAGTAACATCGAGCCACATAAACGCTGTGATAACCCTGCATATGGCCAAAAAGCCTGCGGAAGATGCGGCTTGAGCGTGGCAAGGATGGGTGCTTGACCTCTGTTTTCCTGACAGCAAAGATTTTAATAGGTTAATATAGTCTAACCTATAGAGGGGCCGGGGCGGACTGATGTTGTACCTAAAGTCTATTACTCTTGACAAATTCAAGTCTTTCAGGCACGCCGAGCTCCTATTGTCCAAGGGATTCACGTGCATAGTGGGGCCCAACGGCAGCGGCAAGAGTGTTATATTCGACGCACTGTCAGTGGCACTGGGGGAGCCTTCGCCACAGCAGCTCAGGGTCACCTCGCTTGGGCAGCTGATAAACAACACAGTCAAGCCGAAGCAGGGTGAGTTCACAAAGGCGCACATAAAGCTTGAGTTCGATGGGGGGGACGAACCAATAACAGTTACGAAGACGGTAAGGTCAGACTCTAAGACGCTGTACAAGCTCAACGGAAAGACAATGACCAGGAGGGAAGTCATAGAGTTCTTCTCGAAGAACAGTGTGCGGGTGGACGACACCACGACCATAGCGCAGGGTGAGATAGACGGGCTCTCAAAGCTCAATTCAAAGCAGATGAGGGAGCTCATAGACGTGGCGGCAGGGATAAAGGAATTTGAGTACAAGAAGACCGAGGCAATGCGCGAGCTGGAGAAGGTGGACCAGAAGATAAGCGAGGCAAACGTGATGCTCAACGAGAGGCAGGGATTCCTCAGGGAGCTCGAGAAGGAGAAGGAGGCCGCAGAGGCATGGCTGCAGATGGGCAAGAGGGTGAGGCTCCTTACGTACAGCGTGCTCAAAGTGCGTCAGGCTGGGCTGAAGGCCTCATTTGAGCAGTCCACAAAGGACATGTCAATACTTGACGCCAGAAAAATGGAGCTCTCCACGAAGAAGGTTGAGATAGGGTCTAGGCGGGACCAGCTAAACGCAGAGGTACAGCAGCTGCAGGCTGAATTCAGCAAGATGAATTCGACATCTGGAGAGATACGCGCAAGGCTGGAAAACCTCAACAACGAGCTTGCCGGGCTTGATGTTGAGATACCAAACCTTGCAAAGTCACTTGACGAACTGAATTACACTATAACGCAGTCTAACGCTGAGCTTAAGGAGGCTACGGAAAGGATAAAGGAAGACGGTGCACGCGTACTGGAGCTTGACAAGACAATATCACGGCTGGATGCAGAGATAGGAAAGGCAGTAGAAGTGCCTGATGACGTGGACTTCGAGGCGGAGGTCAATGCCCTTGAGGCGCTGGTACAGGGAGATGAGAACAAGCTTGTGGAGCTTCAGAACTACATATCCAAGCTGCAGGCAGACATTTCGATAGTGCAGTCAAGAAAGGCGGACATGGAGAAGCAGGGAATTGAACTAGCGCAGAAAAGGGACGAGATCGCAGTCAGGAAGGAGAGGTCTTCGAAGGCAGCGGCGGATGCCAAGGCCAGGGCAAAAAAATCGGAGGCACACATAGGCGAGTTGGATGAACAGCGCGCAGAGCTATCCCGTACCTGCGACGGAACAGATGAGGATATACTGGAACTCAAGAAGCAGCAATGGATGTACTCGCAATCCAGGGACGGGGCGCTTGCGACCAGGCTGTCGGAGAAGTTCAGCCAGTCTGACGGGTTTTACGGGAAGGCGGCTGGGCTTTGCACATACGAAAGCACTTATGCGACGGCCATAGAGACGGCCGCAACCAACAGGTTCGATTACTACGTTGTGGACTCCATAAAGTCTGCCAGCGGCTTCATAAACTTCCTAAAGAAGAACGGCCTGGGCAGGGCCACCTTCATACCTATGGCTGAAGTTAGCTCCCCGCTGGTTAGCCCAGTGAGGGCAGATGGGATAAGGCCGCTGCTGGATTTCATCAATTATGACAAGAAGTTCGCCAAGGTATTCAATTACATATTTGGAAACACGTACCTGATAAACGACCCTAATGACGCAAAGAGGTTCGGCATAGGAAAGCACAGGTACGTAACCATCGATGGAGAGCTTATAGAGGGATCGGGCATAATCTCGGGAGGATCGCAGAAGGCCAGGATATCGCTCGCGGCAGTGGAGAGCAGGCTGAAGGCAGTGACAGAAGAGAACGAGAAGGCAAAGAATCTCTACCACTCAATAGATTCTGCACTCCAGGCGGAGAGCAAGGAATACGCGCTCATAAACATGCAGATGCAGCAGCTCTCTGCAGACCTCGGCCTCGCATCGAACGAGCTCATAGACATTGACAGGAAGGTTGCTTCATTGAAAGAGCAATTGGCGGGGTTTGATGCAGAGGTAGCCAGGCTGTCTAAAGAGGTTGAACAGAAGGATAGGGAGAAGCTGGAGGTCGCATCGGCCCTTAACAGGAACAAGGACGCGAGAAAGGCGGCATATGACAAGCTTACCGAGGTCGCCAGGGGCGCCGCAAACTCTAAGAAGATGAAGGATGAGAAGGCGCGGATAGATGCGATGAGGAACGAGGCGCAGGATTGCAGGGTGAAGAGGGGAAGCCTCAACACAGAGATGGGAATGCTTCAGCAGAAGTGCAGCGTATTGTCAAAGTCCGTAGAGACGAAGAAGGCGCAGCTTAAGGAGGTTGGCGAACAGCTAAAGTCAAAGGAGCTTAGGAAGGAAGTGGTGCTCAAGTCCAAGGGTGAGATCGAGCGTGACGCAGCCAGCAAATCCGAGTCAACCAAGAAGGTCATAGCAAGGATACAGGCGATAACGGAGGATGTTGGCAAGCTTTCGGGAGAGTACGGAAGGTTTGATGCTGAGATAACATCGATAGAGAGGCAAATAACCGAGATAAGGATAAGGAGGCAGGGAGTGGATACCACCCTTAACGACATAACGGCAGAGCTCAAGGCATATGACGAGACAGTGGAGGCGGTGAATGGAAAGCTCGAGGAGATGAATGCGGAGATAGGCGTGCTTAAGGGCAAGATAGAGGCGCTTGGCAACGTGAACCAGAAAGCTCCTGAGACATACGAGGCGAATAGGAAGCTGGTAGAGGAGGCGTCCCTTAAGGTGTCGACGCTGCAGACCGAGAAGGAGGCAGTACTTAGGATGATAGATGAGATTGATTCGAAGAAGCTCCAGACATTCATGGATATGCTCAATGAGGTGAACAGGGGATTCATGAGACTGTACAATTATGTCTTCCCTGGCAAGGCCTCCATAGTCCTTGAGGATGACAATGATCCCCTGAACAGCGGCATATTCATAAAGATAAACAACGGCAAGTTGGATACGCAGTTCAGGTCCATGTCTGGAGGGGAGAGGGCGATAATATCACTCATGCTCCTCTTTGCCATACACATGGGTAAGAAGTCGGCATTCTACATATTCGACGAAGTGGATGCAGCACTGGACAAGGAGAACGCGAAGAAGCTGTCAATGCTGATAAAGGAGATGTCCAAGGAGGCGCAGTTCATAGTGATAAGCCATAACGACTCGCTGATAGTCAACTCTGACGCTGCCATAGGCGTTGTGAAGACCGGAGGAGAGTCAAAGGCTTATGGCGTGGACGTAGCCAACATAATAAAGAAAGGATGAGTGGTGTGATTGCCTAGGAAGCAGATTAAGGGAAAGCCTGAAGGGAAGGCGGCCGTGAAGTTTTCCCCGCTGTGGATCCTATACGCACTGCTCGCGCTTACCATACTGGCATACGCAGCCTACAACAATGCGCTGATAGGCATAGCGGCGGTAGCGCTGATAGTTGTTACCCTGGCAGTTGAGTTCAGGACCAGCGTAAAGGAAGAGGGTGCCAAGAAGAGTATATACGAAGTTGGCATAGCATTGGTGGCCGTGCTTGTGGCGTGGGTGATAGTGAGTTTTGTGCTGGAGACGTCAAGCCCGCTCAATGTGGTGGCGAGCTGCAGCATGCTCCCCAACCTTCACAGGGGCGACCTTGTGGTGCTGCATGGAATAACAAACATGCAGGAGTTCCTGTCGTCACACCATGTGCCTGTGGTCAATATGACGGGATCGGGCCTCTCAAGCTTCTACAACATAAGCAGGGAATGGATGGTATACATGCCATACTACAGCAACAACCCCACCTCTTTGGCAGCTTTCAATACAAACCCATTCACGCCATTCGTTGTGCGCAACGGGAGCTACGAAGTGGGCCTTTATGACTTCAGGTGCATCGCATATTACAGCTACAGGGGAGTGTACAGCTACTTCTCACGATGCAAAGTGAACCAGACATCGCAGGAGGGTGGACCTATAAAGTATTTCTATTCGGTTGAGAAGCTATATGCGACAAACGGCACTGTGAGCAACGTGATAGTCACACAGTCGATAAAGATAGCAAATGTTACGATCAATGAGAACTACAGTGACCCCATAATAGTGTATGCCACCGCACCCAACGACAGCTACCCCAAGTCAGACATAATACACAGGCTCGTGGCCGCAGTGCGGGATCGAAACAGCTACTATCTCCTAACAAAGGGCGACAATAACCCATACTTCGACCTGCAGGTGGCAAACTACCCAGTCAACCAGAGCTCAGTGATAGGATATGTGATCGGCTCGGTACCTGTGCTGGGATACGTGAAGATATTGCTGAGCGGTCAGATATCGAGCGTTGCAGGATGCAACGAGACAATAGTCAGATGAGAGTTATCTTCGGACAAGCTCGGCAGATATTCGCACGTACCAATCTAATATGATGCGCCTCATGGAACGGTAGATGTGCGGAAGCATGTGCCGAGGGTCTGCAGCAGGGTCGAAAGCCTCACCGAACCTTTGACGCAGAAGCACTAAGTACCGGTCTGATAGGGCGGAAAGCTCTGCGCCTGCAGAGTCTCCCGCAATATCAGTAAACCGCTGCAGTGCCTTTTGGGCGTCATGGGCTATGCGAATGGAACTATGGGCAGAAGACTTATTTAGATATTTCATATCTAGGATTATGCCTGATGCGGATGACAAGTCGCTGAAATCACCAATGTGGAGCCTGCCAGCCACAAAGTATATTGGAGGGCTATGACTAGGGGAATAGCGTTCTAGGACTCTTGCGAACATGTGTGCAGACCTTTCGAGGCTGGCAGCAAAATACGTCGTGAGCCACAGGTGTTCAGTCGCGAGCAGTATGGCATATGTGCGATCAGAGCTGTCAGAGCCGCTCAGGCCAGCAACAAGCTCCTTGAAGATGCGGTTAGAGACAACATGGAAAACATATGAGGAACGGTCGTCGCACGGCACGACGCTGGCACCGTCACGCTGGAGGCCGTAGAGGGCAGCGGCCACTGGATCTGAAGATGACACATGCTCTGGGAACAGCTCGGTAAGTATTATGGGGCCGTCACCCTTTCCCTCAGCCCTGATAAGTAGTCCAAAAACCGCGGAGATGGAAGCTGCCTGCACTTTTTTTATTCTGTGATTCAGGCCGTATGATGATACGGATACAGCACCTGCGGGGCTTGATATTCCATTAAGTTTGCACACAGCATCTGACATTGCAGCGCGGTAAACCCCCATATGCATGCATCTTCTATGAAACTGCAATCATACTATGAACTCGAATTCGGCCTCCCTCTCGAAGTACTCCCTCTTCTTTAGGAGCAGGAGATAGCCGTCAACGAGCCTGTAGCCCCGGTGCAGGACATCGAACGCGTCCACCATGCGCATATCGCGCGTAAGCCTTACGAAGAAATGGTTGTTTTCATATCCTGAGAATATCATAGCCACGCCCATCGATTATTCTGGATTTTGTGGTATTTAAACAGGATTATTTGAATCGGATTAAACAAATATACTTGTTTAAATGGAACATTGGCGGAAGCGTTTACGTCGTAGCACAAGGTCCAGGGCAAAAACTACCTTATATTGCTGAAATCGCCAGTGGTCTTGACCTCAGGCTGCTTGGGCATCTCCTTGCTGGCAAGCTCCTTCTCCATCTTCGCCACGCTGTCCTCAAGGACCTTGGCGAAGTTCTTGGCGGTGCTCTTATTAACTATGAATTCCCCTATCAACTGCTTTTTTATGCTGTCTATGAACATGATTCCCACAACCCCCTCCTTCTCCACCTTTCCACTCTTATCGTCCTTCACCGCCTTTATCCTTATGCTGACCCCCATCTCATCAGCGAAGACGGGCCTGTCTAGCGGGTTTACGTTAAGCTGTTGTTCTGGCATAATGGTCATGGCTTGGTTATGGAACCTCGCCATAAGGATAAGGCATCCTTGCTTATAAAATACTTTGTGCGTGCATAGTAGCCCTTCAAACTACCCTATATTATAAACCTTTAACGCCAAATATTGATGGATCAAGATGGCCTCCGATGGAAAGGTAGGGCAGAAGGATGAGAGGATACTTGTCCTTGCAGTAGACATAGACAACGACCTTTACAGGAAGACAAGGATAGCCGGGCCGCTGATAGGCAGGGCGCAGAACATCAACGGCGCGCAGCAGCTAGCCCTGGCAGACCCTGAGGATCCGGATGCCAACACAATGTTCTACGCAGTAAAGTTCTACGACAGGCTGAAGAAGGATGGATACATAGTCACCATAGCCACCATTACAGGCTCGGAATCAGAAGGATACGATGCGGACAGGGAGGTGGCAAGCCAGCTCTCACTCGTCCTTGAATCGAACAAGTGCGATGCGTGCGTCCTCATCGGCGATGGGGCGAGCGACAAGAGAGTGCTTCCGATAGTCCAATCCAGGATAAAGATAAACAGCGTGCAGATAGTCACGCTCAAGCAGGCCGAGAGCCTTGAGAATACATACTTCACGGTGCTTGAGAAGCTCAAGGAGCCGCACTACGCACGCATAATATTCGGATTGCCTGCAGTATTGCTGCTTCTCTTCGCGATAAGCTACGCAATAGGCACAGGCTGGGTGCTTCCGGTAGGACTCATAGGGTTTTACCTGCTGGTGAAAGGATTCGGATTCGAAGAGACGTTCATAAGCTCGTTCAGGAGCTTCAGCGTGGACAAGATGAGTTTCGTATTCTATCTTGGAGCCCTCCTTTTCATAGTGATAGGGCTCTTCATAAGCGTGGGCAACTACATAAGCGTTACCGGAGTGCAGAACAACCAGGGAGCCGCAATTGCACAGGCCATAGAGGGCTTCCTGATAGTACTACCAGTCATAGTTGCGCTTTTGCTTATAGGCAAGATAATAGACGTGAGGCTCAATCACCAGGTGTTCAAGACGTTCAAGTACGGGGGGTACATGGGCTCGGCAATAACGGTATGGATATTGCTTTACTCGCTTACCGCATGGCTGGTCGGGCAGATATACTTCAGCCAGCTACTTCTTTATACGATAATAGCAATAGCAATAGGCGTATCTGTATCGTATTTCACCACCTCGCTCAAGAGGCTGGTGCTTGCCTCAAGGAACCTGAAGGACAAGCAGGTGGTCAACGAGCTTGGCACGGCAATAGGCAAGGTGTCCAAGGTGGATGCCAAGAAGGGAAGGATACTGATAAACACCAGCTTCGGGAACCCAATAACATACGGGGTTGACAGAATAACGGAGATATCTGACAGAGTTGTCATAAAATAGGCGTTTTCTTGGATGGGATATACAAGCTCAAGGTGCATGGGGGCAAGCTAGTGATAGTCAAGATAGGCTATTCGGACAGGATAGAAAGGATACAGATACTTGGCGACTTCTTCATTCACCCAGAGGAGTCCCTAGGACTCATAGAAGCATCCCTTGTAGGGCTGCCGGCGAGATCAACCAGAGAGAGACTCTCAGGCGCAGTCAGAGATGTCGCCGAAAGGGAAGGCATAGAGATGATAGGCATAACGCCCGATGCCATAGCCGAAGCGGCGTTGCTGGCGATGACATGACGTGGAGAATTGTGGACATCGAGGAACACGATGCATACCTGAACATGTCCATAGACGAGGCCATACTGGAGCATGTGAAGTCCGGGGTGGCCCAGCCGACGGTCAGGTTCTACAGGTGGAGCCCAAGTGCGGTCTCCATAGGCAGGTTCCAGTCCATGTGCGACGAGGTGAATGTCGACAGGTGCGTGGAGCTCGGAGTCACTCCGGTGAGGAGGATAACTGGCGGAGGGGCAGTATACCACGATTACGCAGGAGAGCTCACATACAGCGTAATAGCGCCGCTGTCCATGTTCCCGAAGGGCATTCGGGAGAGCTATGAAGTGATATGTGGGTGGATCATCAAAGGGTTGGGCAATGCAGGGATAGACGCAAGTTTCGCACCTATAAACGACATAACAGCAGGAGGTAAGAAGATATCCGGCAATGCGCAGACCCGGAAGGATGGAGTGCTGTTGCAGCATGGCACAATACTATACGGCCTCGATGTATCCAGTATGTTCTCTGTGCTGAACGTTAGCGCCGAGAAGATATCAGACAAGATGATAAAGAGCGTGGAGGAGCGCGTTACATGCGTCCTCACGCAGAGGCAGATTAGCTATGATGCCCTGTACTCAAACATGCTGAAGGGCTTCTGCGAGGGGAAGGAGTGGGAGACTGGAAAGCTGTCAGGTGATGAACTTGGGCGCGCGATGCATCTCAGGGGCACCTATTCTTCTGATGCATGGAACTTTTACAGATGAATTGGCCTCTTAAGGCGCCAGGCTGCTACGCACTGCTTAGGGTCAGGATCTTGATCTTACGATTGAACTTATGAAATACTCTCCGGCCTTATAGGAACTCCTGACAAAAGGGCCAGATGCGGCGTACTTGAACCCCATTGAAATGGCAATATCCCTATAGTGGTCAAAGGCCTCTGGCCGGATATATTCGGCTACGGCGAGGTGATGGCCTGGAGGGCGAAGGTACTGCCCCATGGCAATGAAATCAACTCCTGAAGAGCGCAGGTCCCTTAGTGCAGAGGCAACCTCATCCTCCCTCTCACCTATGCCCAGCATCATTGCGGACTTTGTGTATATGGAGCTGTCCATCTCCTTGAACTTCCTTAGGACCTCCAGAGATTGCCTGTAGTTTGCCCTCCTATCGCGCACGCTGCTTGAGAGTCTCTCCACAGTCTCTATGTTATGCCCTATGACATTCGGATGGGAGTCTGCTATCCTCCTTAGGCATTCGTCATCGTTACCAAAATCAGGTATTAGGACTTCTACAAGGGTATTCGGGTTCTCCCTTTTTATTTCTGTCACGCACCTTGCGAAATGGGAAGAGCCTTGATCAGGAAGGTCGTCCCTGCACACCGAAGTGACCACTATGTACCCTAGCCCCCATTCCTTCACCAAGGCTGCGAGCTTCTCTGGCTCATTGACATCTACAGCTGCACCCTTCGCTATCTTGCTTACGGCGCAGAATGTGCAGCCTCTGGTGCACATGTCGCCAAGAACCATGAATGTGGCTGTGCCTCCGGACCAGCATTCGCTCATGTTCGGGCACTTCGCCTCTACACAAACAGTATGCAGCCCCAGCCCGTTTATCGAGCCTTTTATAGACGCGTATTTCTCAGTAGACGCCGGGCGTATGGCGAGCCATTCTGGAAGCATTGTGACACACTAGGATTATGGCTCGTTAAGTATAAATTATTAGCGCAATAGAATACCCCGACTGCTTGCAGCGGGGTCATTCATTTGTGCGCTGCTCCGCGTCATGGGGCGTCTTTGCCAGCATATTGCCCAGTATAGGTGTAATTGCCTATTTTACCAGTAAGATATAGCCTGGCATAAGTTAACTCACTGGCATCCGCAGGGGTCGCCTTGGCGTCTGGTACCGAAATGCTGATTTCAACTTGGCCGTCCAGCATAACCACGGAGATTTGGGCGCTTTTGTAGGAGAGGTGTCGCTCAAGAGTAGTGCGTACATT
>CAZLPL010000034.1:0-10169 GCA_964561405.1 Microcaldota archaeon | reverse complement strand
AAAAGACCTACACTTCCATTAAAATGCAACGTTTTTGCCAATTTCTATCCAAATAAATCATGTGGTTGGCGACCGTCACAAAGAATGGATATCCAAATACTTAGCGGAGCCGCTGCCACATTCGGTAACAGCGACCACCGAGAAAACACAATGGAAATAATAGAAACGAAAAATAGAATAAAGCATATGCTTCTGTGCGTTGCCGTGGTTGCAAGAAGGCATAGGCACCAATACAGGAAAGGATTGATGGTGGCAAAGAATTGGGTAGTAGTCTCAGCCAAACAACTTTTTTGGTATAAAAAGCGACGAAAAGTTGTCAGATTTCGTGTGGGAAACTGGAATTGCCCAGGAAAGTGGATGCAGGAAGAAGGCCTGATTCGTCTCTCTTTGCGAAGGCAAGAAAATACGCAAAGGAAAGCGCACTCGTATTGATATACGACGAACTTGTTAGGGAATTCTACAGAGGAAGACAACTACGTCTGGTAGGTGAAGACAGTACAGATATGCCTGCCTTTTTCACAAAAAAGGATACGGAAGCAAGACTTGGTCACAGAACTCAGAAACGACGCGAACAGCAACTCAACGAGACGACTGGAAAAGACAAAAGGAGAAGGCATGGATCTTAGGATACAAACTGCATCTTATGGAAGACTGCGAAATAGGATTGCCATTGGCTGTTGTAGTTAAGACAGCAGATATGCATGATTCTCGTCCATTCTATGAGTTATTCCCATATGTGGTGAATAACTTCAATTTGCAGTATGAAGGAAAATTCCTGGGTGACAGCGTCTTTGACTCTGCAGATATACGAAAGAGAATAAGGGAAGTGAACGAAATGGATGATGGGATAGCAATCAATGGTAGAGGCCATTACACATCCGAAACGCCAAAAGGCAAGGATTATGGGAAAAGATGGTTTCTGGAACAGACAAACTCTGTACTCGAAATTACAAAAATTCATAGCAGAAAGCCCACGATTTGAATCGTGGGAGTATGTCAGCTACAATCTCACATCAAACCGGATGAGAGGATAAAGAAGGTAACAGTACACGCATTTGCCTGCCTCATTGCAAATTTCATGGAGCACTTCATGTAAGATTACTCTGTAACGACGCATTTCGTCGTTTGAGTTAGCGAAGCGTAGGATTTGAAACCAGTAAAGATGGCGGTTTTGTGCCCACTTATCAAAACTCAGATTTTCAGTCTCTAAAATTATAGGCTATCCTATACATTTATATATCTCCACTGGGTAGATGTTGCTGCAATTTCATTGTGGTCAGGTGGCGTGGAATAATACTGCTTCAGAAGAAGAGCTGCAAAGGGCCTCAAAGTCGCTTGAATCAAGGGGAATAGAGGTAATAATAGCCGACACTGGCGAAGATGCGAAGAGAAAGGTGATGTCACTTATACCTAAGGGCGCGCAGGTTATGGCTGTCAGCTCTGTCACTCTGGATGAGACTGGGATATCTGCAGAGATAGAGGGTGGCGATTATGTATCTGTAAAGAAGGCCGTGATGTCACTGGGGGACGATGTCCAAAGGGCCGAGGCAAGAAGGAAATCCTCACACTCAGAGTATGTTGTGGGGAGCGTACATGCAGTAACCCAGGACGGCCAGGTCCTCGTTGCGTCGGGGAGCGGCAGCCAGCTTCCATTCTATGCATATAGCTCTAAGCACGTCATCTGGGTTGTAGGGACGCAGAAGATAGTCCGTAACCTAGACGATGCGATGAAAAGGCTATATGAGTATGTGCTTCCCCTGGAGAGCGAGAGGATAAGGAAGGCTTATCCGAGCAGGTCTGGAAGCAGCGTAAACAAGGTTCTAATATTCGAAAAGGAGATGCCAGGCCGCATAAAGCTGGTGTTCGTCAAGGAACGTCTGGGCTTCTAGCAATTCCTCCTCTTGCAACGCATCAAACCGCCTTACCAAACTGTGATATTGTGACCGAGCAACACAAGTACGACAAAAAATACACTACAAGGGCTTTACTGCTGTTCTCAGCATTCTCGATCCTTGTACTTTACATAGAGACCATGCTCATCCCTTCGCTTCCGGCCATAGGCCGTGAGTACCACACTAACGCCGCAGAGACAAGCCTCATAGTCTCCATGTATCTTGTATCTGGCGTGGCGCTAAGTCCCGTGGTAGGCAAGCTTGGGGATGTATACGGCAAGAAGCGCATGCTGAAGTATGTCTTGCCCATATACGTAATTGCAGTTGGCATAACTGGCTTTTCACCCAACTTCACCATAATACTCATATCCAGAACGATACAGGGCATAGGGCTTACCATATTCTCTCTCCTAATCAGTCTGATCCAGGAAGAGTTCCCCAAGGAACTTGTGCCCAGATCGCTCTCCATAATAATGGCAATGTTCGGAATAGGTTCCGCTGTAGGGCTGCCCCTTGGCTCATTCATCTCCAATGCTTATGGCTGGCAGGTAAGCTACCACACCGCGCTGCCGCTTGTTGCCATAGTCTCCGCGCTCATACTGGTCTACATACGCGAATCAAAGTACACGCGGCCCAATGTATCTATAGATTATGTAGGTGCCATAGGCATGGCTGCTTCATTGTCCATGACCGTCTTCGCTCTTTCCGAAGGCACCTCCCTGGGATGGATGTCTGCCCCAATCATCTTCCTTCTAGCCGCAGGCACAGCAATACTCGTATCCACTGTGTTCTATGAACGCAGGGTGATTGAACCCATACTGAACGCAAAGCTTTTGGGTATCAGGAATGTGTTCAATGCCAATCTGATAACATTGATAGCAGGTCTCGGGTTCTTCTTCTCATACCAGATCTTCGCATACCTTTTTGAATCCCCCCCTCCGCTAGGTTTCGGCTACAACATATTCCAGACAGGCCTTGCCATGGCCCCATTTGCGATAGTCAATGTGATAGTGGCTCCTCTGCTCGGAAGATACATACCTCGCATAGGGGTCAAGCCATTCTTCATAATCGGGGGGCTTGTGGGAATAGCCGGATTTGCAATATCCCTGAATGCGCACACCGCACTCATCAGCATACTCGGAGAGGCTGTGATAGGGATGGGCATAGCAATGATAAACATACCCACCATAAACCTGCTGGTGCTCAGCATAGAGCAACGCGATATGGGTATAGCAACATCCATGAACTCCGTCTTCAGGTTTGTTGGGAGCGCACTCGGCGCACCTATAGCCGGCCTCCTGATAGCAGAGTTCCAGTCCAAGGCAGCATTCACATACTCATTTTACATAGGCATAATTACCCTTGTGATATCGATAGTCCTGTCCCTTTTTGTCGATGAGATACTTGGGAAGAACAAGAAGATAACCAAGATAGAGGAGGAAGTGAGCATCTAGTGACTTACGCCGCACCTCTCTCCTGCTTCATTACCTGCATAATGCCGTATGCAAGATTTCCTATCCCGAAAACGCCAACCACTACAAGCACCAGTATCGTGGCCATGCCAAACGAATCCAGGTTTGGTATCACCAGGCCTGTGTTTATCGCTATTGCGTCAAGCGCCGGGAATGCGATTATAAGTATGCCTATTATTGCAAACATGAATCCTCCGTAGTAAAGCGTCCTTCCTGCGGTCTTCCTTCCTATTCGCGCCACTTGATTCTCGCTTATGTTCTTTATGCGCGCAAGCCCTGCAAATATTGCCCCGAATACCATCTGCATTATTGTGGTGCCTATGCCAAAAAACAGCCCTGGAAGCGGAGCGTATATGAGGCCAGGCAGCCTGGGTGCAAGTATGAATGTTATTATCGCTGCATACGGTCCGAACCCCCAGCCCGCTATAAGACCGTGAACCACTGCCATCCTGAGCGGCACCTTCTTCAGCTCCGCCTCGTGGAGCGGGACTCTCTCTGCAGTCTCTGTGTGGTGCTTCTTTCCGTGCAGCAGCCTGTCTAGAGGCAGATGTATGTACTTTCCCTTGTTGAGTATGTATGCCCCCGCCATTGTCATCGCTATTCCTACTATCACGTAGACCGGGCCATCAAGGTTATACTCCTTGTATATCGCAGCCAATCCCAGGAATCCCAGGGTCGTAAGTATGGCCCTCTGCACAGTAAATCCCGATGAGAATGCAAGCCCCGCCTTAACTCCGCCTTTGGTGCTGTAGCTCCCAATTGCGTAGCTGAATGTGATTGGCCAAGTATGCTCGTCAGGAGTAGCGCCGTGGAGCATCCCGAGTATCAGTGATATCACAAGCACCATCCCAAGCGAGAGGCCCTTTGCCGGATCAAGGATGTAATTCAGCCAGTAGGCTGCCGCTGATATATTGGATATAACTACGTAGCCTAGCACAAGCACCACCACGACCAAAATGGCCGCGGTCTTCAACATTACCATTGGATCACGTTGGTATTCTGAGATACTAAGCATGAAAATATTAATAAACTTTTCAGTAAAAGTTATTAATCAAAAGCTCACATGCTGAAGGGGCGATATTGTGGAGATACTTAGCGTTTCCATGGACAAGGACGAGGTTAGGAAGCTCAATGAGGTACAGAAAAGGCTCGGGTTCAAGAGCAGGTCCAAGCTCCTCAGGAGTGCCATAACCAGTCTGGTGAATGACTACAATGGCATGGATGCCCTGTCCGGTCATGTGGAGAGCGTATTTGTGCTGACCTATAGCGAACGCGAGAAGAACCATGTGTCCGACATAATACATAGGTTTGAGAGCACCATAAGGACGGAGCTGCACCAGCACCACCATTCTGGCATGTGTGTGGACATAATAAATCTGGATACAGACGCACATACGACAAAGGCGTTTTATAATTCAACCAAGAGGTCAAAGTGCATATACTCTGTTGCGTACGCCCTGGTCCAGGAAAAGAAGTAGCAGTCTCGCTGCGGCGTATATTCCTTCATCTAACTGCTTTCCATATGTGATCCTGGCTTGCCAAGCATACTGCCCTGGCACTCACGCGCTGCCATGCGCTAGGCTCCTTTGGTTTCTGGATTCCTTGCCTGCTTTATGGAATAGTTCTGGAAGCTTATTGCCCTTCTGTAAAGGTAATCGAACCTCTTGTGCGCCTCACTGTGGCCTATCATTATGATATGTTCGCTCCTGTTATTTATTATGTTGAAAGGGGGGATCTTGTAGGCCACTGCATCGTCAAGTATTATGCGCTCGTGCTGCTCAACCTTGTCTCCCTCGTCCATGAACCTGAGATCGAACTTGACATTGTCTGACTCCATCTCCCTCCTGAAATCAGACACATTCTTCCCGAAATTTGTGTCCATCATCTCTGTAGATGTTATTATTGTTACGCTCTTGAACTGTTTTATGTTGTCTATTACAAGCCTATGGAAGTTGGACAGTGCAACAGAATTAAAATGCTTATCCACGACCTTTATGTCCCCATGCATGTTGCCGAATATCTGGTCCCGCAGCTCCATCATGTTGCTGAAGGGCCTGCCGGGATCTACTTTTATGCTCCTCCTCATGCCAGTCGAATGGCCGCCGGGCAGCCGTATCACGTAATTGAGGGCTATGCCTATGGAAAGTGTAGCGGCTATCCCAATATATATTGCCCACAGGTATATCTCGTTGAGGTAGGATGCAGAATCTATAAATACGATTGCGAATATCAGTGCGTATATGAAGCCGAAGCCGGTGTGCATGGCAACATACCTGCGTGAGCCTCCTGAGGCCCTCTCGTTCCTCCTGAGAAAGAGCATGAACGAAGTCTCCAGCAGCATAAGTGCAACTATTGTAAGCACATAGGATTCTAGTATTCCATCATGCAGGTATACGCTCTGCGATACTAGCCCTTGGAGCGCATTTGCCACTGCCACGCCGCTGTAACCGCTCTGGACCGCGATGCCGTTGCTCAGGCCGTATATCACTGAGAAAATCTCTACCAGAAACAGAGATCCCAGCACGAGTAGTGCGGAGCTTCCGTTGAGCGCTATTATGAGCAGGTTTACCGTCTTCTTCCAGCTTTCGCTGTCCATGCACTTATTTTGCAGCGAAAGGATTAATACTTGCTTACTGGCCCGCAGCCGTACGCCCTAGGCCGAGAGTGCATGCAAAATCAGATGAACTCGTCTATCTTAGCCTGCTTCACAAGCTCTATTGTCTTCCATCTGTCACGTATGTAGGCCATTACTGACTTCTCCTTGAGGTTTTCCTTTATTGCACGTATTGTCTTTGCGTCAGATGGGTATCCCGACCCAAGGTCTATGCCCAGATCCTCGGATATCCTGTCCATCTCGGTGTCTCTTGTCACCTTGGCTATTATGCTGGCTGCCGATACTACCGGGTACCTGGCATCCGCCTTGTGTTCGGATATGAGCTTTATCTCCTGCCTGTTGCCTTCCACAGGGTTGCTGTAGCCTCCACTATTGTTTATTATCAAGCTCCTCTTGGAGAAGAGGCATACACGTATGCCGAACTTATGCTCCACCACATCCGGGGAGTCCAGGTATATCTCCTTGGGGTTCTTAGTCAGCGCGTCTATCAGCCTTGCGAAGTTCAATGCCTCTATGCTGTTAAGGGAGACGCCTCCTGCCATTGCCTTGTTTATCTCACTGTTGGATATCTTGTATATCTTTATCTCTTCAGCTATTGACGCAATCTCGTCGTATAGGAATTCCCTCTTCTTCCTGCTGAGCATCTTAGAATCGCGAACCCCCACCTTAGCAAGCTTGGCCTCCTTCCCCTTGCTGATGCTTATCAGGCTTATGACCAGCGGGCCTATGACGGCCCCGCGGCCAGCCTCATCGCCGCCTGCTATTATAATGAGAACACCTTACTGCAGCGATTTCTTGTCTACTACAATAAAATCATTAACGGCCATGACGCTCGTGTATGGGACCTGGAGCTTTCCCCCTTTTATGTCCAGTCTGTTCACGTACTCGCTGTCAACGTTGGGCTCAACTATAAGTGCAGCAAGCTTTCCGTTGGTCTCATGCACTTCCGCGTCTATGAACTTGCCCAAATCGAACCCATCACTTGTAACCACTTCCTTTCCTACGAGTTGCTCCGCTATAACATATTTCACCATATACACACCTGGTCTTCTTCCATTTATTACTTGACGATGCAATATTTATATACATTTGTATGGATTTGAGGGCGCAGCAAAGGCTTCTCTGCCAATGCTTATAAATGTGGGACGAGATACCTTTCCGGTAACCTGATGGAAGACTCGATAGGCATGCTGCTGTTCAAGGAGAAGCAGCTGCGCCTCTTATCAATGCTTACCCGTCCAAACAAGGAGTGGCATCTTTCAGACCTTGCAAAGGAGGCAAACGTGACATACGTCCACACCAGTAAGTTCATAAAGAAATGTGAGGAATACGGGATAGTTGCATCAGAGAAACATGGAAGGGTAAAGCGGCTTTATCTCACGGAAAAGGGAAACAAAATCGCAAAAGACGTAGCATCCGTGTCAGAACGGATAGGCACTCCAGAGCCATCGCAGCCAAATCCGCCTCCTCCTCAGCCCCCAAAATGAGGAATGCCTAAACAGCCTCTATGGTGGACCTCTTCTTCATGGCATTGAGCACGTGGCCATAATCCCTATAATGTATGAATGCTGTTACGGTGATTGTATATTCTCCCTTGTCAGTGCCTGAATTGCTGTACAACTCTACAAAGGCGTCCTTCTGCTCGTTAGGTCCCAGCATCCCGAGCCTTACCTCCTTCTCCTTAGACAAACCTGTGCTGTCAAGGCTTACCCTCTCCGGCACCTGCACCACAACAGAGCTCATTACCGGTTCATTAGTCATGTTCTTGACGTTTACCGTCAGGGTAGACGTGCTCCTGTTGTTTGCCTTAAGCTTGAACGGTACGAACGCCATACCTATTCTATACGGCAGCTGCCTGCCCAAATCCGCTTTGACATCCTTCTTTCCAAATAAATCGAAAATTCCCATGTAAAACCCTATCGCAGATAATCTTAAACGCAGCAAAATTTATAATATACTGTAGTTTGAATGACCGGAGACGGGCGTAGCCCCTATCCAACCGGCTCGTAGGCAGCCAGGGAAAGTGTGCCAAATACGCTGCAGGCATGCGGCGCAGGATGCGTAGCCACCCAAGAGCGTATTCCAACCCATCGAATGCCCTGTGGGATGCCTCGACCAAAGCCCTTGCGGATGTCACACGCTTGTCACGAACCTCCCAGGGCCCTTCAAGGAGCACGCAAGCCACCCTTGCCTATTAATACTTTTTGAGCCAAATACCATTGAAAAGCCGATGGTAATATGATAGTAAACGTATACACTGACGGCGCCTCCAGGAACAACCCTGGAAAGAGTGCATCAGGCTACATAGTTCTAGGGTCTGACGGCAACCTGCTCTTCAAGAAGTCATTCTACAATGGGATAAAGACGAACAACGTGGCAGAGTACCTTGCCATAATAGCGGCGCTTGAATCTGTCGCACACGAGTACGGATACGACATCGAGCTCAACATATATTCTGACAGCAAGCTTGTTGTCAGCCAATTGAATGGCAACTACAAGGTGAACAGCACCGAGCTAAAGAAACTTAACGCAGATGCCCTAGGGTCCCTGAAGAGATTCACAAAGTACTCGATTGCTCACGTCCCAAGGGAAAACCCCAACATAGTGGAAGTGGACGCCTCCCTGAACGAGCTCCTTGACAAGTACTGATGCGCTTGGGCTCAAGCTATGGCGCACGCATCATTGCCGGCCTTCCTGCCAAGCCGTTCGCCAAGGTATATAAATGAAGCCGAAGAAAAGTATACTTATACTAAGTTGATGCAGTGGTAACGAGCTCAAAGACAGAAGAATCAAAACCAAAGCTTGACACCCCTAATCCAAAGGCCAAGGAGCTGTACAAGAAAGCAGGAGTCCTTTTCGAAGAAAACAAGTTCGAGGAGGCCATATCTTCTTACAGCCAGGCCATAACCGAGGACCCTAGCTATTCTAGCGCGTACTTCAACAGGGCCTTGGCATATGCCATACTTAGCAAATACTCGGAAGCCACTGCCGATGCCAACAAGGTCCTTGAGCTTGAGTCTGACAGCCACGATGCCCCGTACGTGATGGGCATAATCGCGGAATATCAGAACGACTTCGAGGCTGCAAAGGCATGGTATGAGAAGGCGATGGCCAAGAATCCCAAGTATGAGCAGGCTAGGCAGAGGCTAGAGTCGCTGAAGAGCAAGGCCGCAAGGCATCCTGAGATACCTGCTGCGACTGGCACTTTAGAAGAAGACAGGACTGTGGTGGAGGAAGGGCAGCTGAAAAAGGTCAGGTTCCACAAGTCTGGAATAAAATTCGCTGACGTAGTGGGCATGTCCAAGCAGAAAAAGCTGATATACGATAACATAATACTAGCGATAAAGAAACCGGATCTCCTCAAGGCCTACGGAAAGAAGCTAGGGCTGGGGGTCATATTCTATGGGCCTCCAGGCTGCGGAAAAACATACTTCGTAAATGCCATAGCCGGAGAGACTGGATCCAACGTTATAATAGCCGCGATAAACGAGATCGTGGATATGTATGCTGGTAATACTGAAAAGAATATGCACGCAATATTCGAGCAGGCAAGAAAGGCTGCGCCGTGCATAGTCTTCTTCGACGAACTCGATGCGCTTGGGGTCAAGCGAGACAGCGGCGGAGGAGGCGGCGGAGAAGGGCAGAGTTTCATGAAGATGGCCGTGAACCAGTTCTTGCAGGAAATGGACGGCGTCGAAAAGAATCCTGAAGGGCTGTTCGTGATAGGGGCAACGAACCAGCCGTGGGATATAGACCCTGCCCTGAAGAGGAGCAAGCGGTTCGGAGAGACGATATACATACCACCTCCAGATTATATAACCAGGAAGAATGCGTTCATCTACAATACCAAAAGGATACCCATAGCAAGGATAAACTTCGCAAGGCTGGCAAGGGCCACAATAGGCTTCTCTCAGGCAGACATAGATGAGATATGCGATAAGGCTGCGCTTATACCTGCCGTTGAGGAAGACCGCACAGGCAAGAAGAGGAAGGTGCACATGGGGGATTTCGTCAGCATGATCAAATCCCACGGAAACACCCTGGACGAATGGTACGCCATGGTACGCAAGGATATCATAAGCAAGACAGAGACCCAGATAGTTGACGGAAAGAAACAGACCATTGTGAAGGAGGGCAAGCTAAGCCCTGAAGAGAAGGTCAAGTATAAGGCACTTGTCAAGGACGTAAAGT
>CAZLPL010000033.1:0-10178 GCA_964561405.1 Microcaldota archaeon | reverse complement strand
ATTCATCACTTGGCGATGGCGATGTTCCAACTCTTTACTGGACCCAGGTCAACTACAACTCATCAGGAGACGCCATAGGCAACTACTATTCGAGCCCTTACATAAACTTCGTCTCAATAGAGGATCTGCACCCAATAGCTGGGGGCTTCAATCTCAACACACCTTCTCAGATAGGGACCAATATAGCTGGCACTGGCAACCAGACATATGTTAATGCATTCGCCCGCATACTCAACCTCAGCAGCAACAAGACCACAGCCTTCCAGGGAACGCCATACTCCATCTGGGGCAACTACCAATTCAATGGCGCAGATGCCATAGTTTTTGGCAATACGACACCTGTAGGGACTCCACAACTGAGCCTTGAGACCCACGCGCAGGTATTCACCCAGCTGTCCAACCCTAACGACCAGTTCTCATGGTCGGAGTATGCGGCAGCAGATATCTACGTGGCCGCCACATGTGAGTCATTATCAAATGCAACCAGGGCGTCTGTATCAGCATGCTCCCTCCCTGCAATAAAGATGATAATGGCTTCAAAGTTCGCATGACTGTGATGTATAAATGAGCAAGCCTATAAGCAGGTTAAGGGTCCTATACATAATATTCAGGCACCCTACATATCTGATATCAACAGCCATTAGCTCTACCGTGTTCTACTATATCTTCTACACCCTCATCACAATGAGCAACGAAGGGGCGTACCTGGTGCTGATACCCCCATTCCTGATATACGCCCTGATGGCCATGTCTGGCATAATGTTCTCCATAAGCCTCTACATCATGGTAAGGTCGTTGCTTACCAGGTCTTCAAGGCTCCAAGGGAGCGTTGCAGGTGTGCTTCTCCCATCCGTAGGAGGACTGATAGCAAGCTGCGGATGCTCGTTCTCGGTACTTGCATCAATACTCATCTTCCTTGGCATAAACACTTTCGATGCCATAGGCCTGGTATCTGCGATAAGCGCCTACCAGCTACCTCTAATGGTCTTCCTTATAGCCATGGACGCTGCCATGATCTACCACTACACAGGGAAGCTCAAGGGTTTCTTCAGAAAGTTGAAGTAATTCCAAAAACATGGAATAATTCACTCCAATCCAACCCCTTTTGCCGTCGCATGGTGATATGCTTAAAAGCCTTATTGACATAACTTAAGGATATGGGAGAAATATTCCCCGAAGGCTGCGGCATAAGCAGAGTTCGGGGTATAGTGAGCATTCTTAAGCAGCATAAAGGGCGCATGGAGCTCTCACAGCTTGCTGAAGAATCCGAAGAGGATATAGATGACCTTCTCCCTCTTATCAAGGCATGCCGCCTCCTAGGCTTTGCCACAGTTGACGAATCTGAGGTTATACTTACTGAAAAGGGCTCAAAGCTTACCTTCTCAAATGTCTCCAAGTCTATCAGGGAAGGCCTCGAGAAGTCAGACCCGTTCAGGTCCACCTTGGAGATACTGGGCTCAGCCGAGATGAACACGGAAGACCTGTTCAACGCGCTCAGATCCAGCGGCGTCGTGCTGCATGACGATCCAGTGACCAACGATGTGATTCTGAAGAAACTGCTAATACGATGGGGGGTGAGGTCCAAGCTTCTGAACTACAATCAGGAGTCGGACCTGTGGTCAAGGCGCCTCAACTGAACCGTTTCATCAAACTAGGCGATTCAGCCATAGTATATTGTCACTGTCAGAGGCCCATAGAAATTGGTGCTAGGTGCAATCATTGTTACCTGCAGATCTGCATTTGAATAAGGCGGAAGGTAGAAGGGCAGCCCGGGATCGGAAGTCGCAAACCTGAACCCTTCTGTCGAGCTGTTTATGCTCTCGATCTTCATAGGGCACTGGCTGCTCGATGGCGTAAGCACAAGGTCAAAAGCCTGGCTCCCGTTGAGTATCTCTGTCTGCGAGTCTACTGTGGTGTATGAACTGTAAGAGCAACTGGATCCGCCCACGCTCGCAGGGCCGTTGTAAACATACTGGTAATTGATGGCATAGAACTCCACGCTCGCAGGGGTGATTGTGGTCGTAGCCCCGCTCCCAGTCTGGCTGGCGGTCGGAACGTAGGCTGTAGCATGCTGTTCCTTGTTGCCTCCGCCGAAGACGACAAAAGCCAACATCGCAATCACCAATGCGACCAGTGCAATTCCTGCTACTATGCGAAGCTCCATCAAACCAACCATAAGCGATATTGCCAATGGCTGTGCCTCATATTAAAAGCTAACTATCGAGCTTTATAAAAAGGCCAGTAATTGCAAAGCCGGGTCACTTTGCAAGCTCTGCGTACACCAGATCCATAGTCTCCATGAAAGATGCCGCACGCTTATCCCTGGGCCTGCCTGTCTTTATGGACAGTATCTTCTTGACCTTGGTGGGCTTGTTGGACAGTACTATTATCTTGTCGGAAAGCTGCACCGCCTCCTCAACGTTGTGAGTGACCATTATCACAGAATTTACCGATATGTTCTTGTTCTCCAGCATGTACACTATATCCGACCTGAGTGTCTCGGCAGTTAGCTCATCTAAGGAGCTGAAAGGCTCGTCCATAAGGAGTATCTGCGGGTCGGATGCAACTGCCCTGGCAATACCCACACGCTGCTTCATCCCTCCGCTGAGCACGTTGGGGTAGTATGTCTCGAACCCTGAAAGCCCGAACCTGTCGAGCAGCTCTGACGCCTTCTTGTCCTTCTCATCATCGCTGAGTTCAGACAGATTAAGTCCGATCTTAACATTCTCGATGTTGGTGAGCCAAGGCAGCAGCGCAAAGTCCTGGAAGACGAAAGAGAGCTTCTTGCTAGGTCCTTCCATCTCCCGTCCCATTACCATCACCCTTCCGCTGCTTGGGGGTATCAGGCCTGCTATTATCCTGAGTATGGTGGATTTTCCACAGCCTGACGGCCCTACTATTGATACGAACTCCCCTCTGTTTATCTTGAACGAGACCCCGTCTATTATGTTCATGTCGCTTCCCTCAATAGCGAATGTTACGTCTTCCACAGAAATCATGTTCATATGCGTCACCCATATGCCCTCGCTACGTTCCTGTACGCCCTTCTCCACACAAATGTGTTAAGTAACAATATCATTACTACAATATTTAAAAGCGCGATTATCATAAGCCCCAATCCCTGCCCTCCTGGAAGTATCGACGTGTCCAGGAGCTTACCGATGCCCGTCCCGACACTACTTATCACCGTGCTGCCTGCCGCGCTTCCGGATATACCGCTGGTAGTGAAATACTCGGCAACTATGCTTGCATTCCATTCTGCAGCTATTCCTGTTATGGCGCCTGTTATGAATCCCGGCAGAAGGGCTTTAAGGTACACCTTCCTCCACGCATACACTCCCTTCACGCCGAAAAGTTTCTTAACCTCCAATACGCTCTGCGGTATCGTCCTAGTGCTGGCCGCCATCCCGAATATCATGTACCATATCCCGCTAAGCATGAATACTGCAAATGCTACCAGTTCTCCATTGCCCTGAAGGCTCTGCGCTATGATCGGGAGCAGCACGGTTGCAGGTATGGATGCTAGTATCTGGAAGAGGAGAAGATAATGCTGGCTCTTCTTCGATATGAATATGAAGTAAACACAGACAGGCACAGATATCGCGCTTATAACTGCGAAAGCCCCCCATACCCTTATTAAGGATGCACCAAGTGCGGGTATCACAAGCCTTTCATATCCCAGCAGCGTTGGATTGGTCACTATTATGTACGCCGCGGCCGCCAGTGCCATGAGCCCGATTGCCGAGTATGCTATCTTTCCAATATCTCGGGCAGCTTTGGGCGCCACAGGTATACTTCTCATAGCCGTTCCTGTCGTACTCTTCCTAAGGACCTTTATGTCCTTTGCCGCCACACCAATCCTCTTGGCATATCTGGTCTTCATCCCCATGCCTATTATGCCCATAAGCGCCTTCTCGTAAGACCTCATGCCCGGCTTTGCATGGAGCCTTGTGTACCTTGTTGAATAGTCTTCAAGCGGCTTGAAGAACAAGAGTCTTGTGCCTATAACAAACACTATGAAGACCGCCAGACCAAGCAGGTAGTTCCCAAGGCCCTGCGCTGCCAGGCCCACCAGCCCACGCCCTATCCCGTACGTAACGCTGTACCTCAGGTTCCCTATGGAGAATATCTCGCTGGTTACCAGGTAGAAGAGGCCTATCGACCACGAAAGCATGGACTGCTCCACCATCCTGGGAAAACTTGCAGGCATGTATATCCTCCTCAGCTTCGTCCAGAGGTCGAAGTGGTAGAGGCGTGCAACTTCAAGGAATTCATTGGGAAGGGTCTTTATGGATTCGTACACCCCGAATATTATGTTCCACATCATGCTCGTTATTATCAAGAATATCACTGCCGCATTTACCCCTATGTAACCCGGCAGGATAACGACAAACACGAATATTGCAAAAGGGAAGAATGCTAGTATTGGTATGGTTTGCAGCACGTCCACTACAGGCAGCAGGACCCGTTCTGCATTCCTTGATGTCGCGGCGAGCACGCCTATTCCGAAACCCAGGGCAACAGATATGCCCAATGCTATGAACATCCTTAGCCACGACGCCGAGGCATCCAGAACCAACAATGCCAGGACACCTAGCAAATCCATATTTATAAGAGGCTGTGTGGATAATATAAGTCTTTGTGCAAAGTTTGTAGTAGAGGTATGTTACGACATGGCGCCGAGGAAGAAATCCGGACCAGCAAGGGCTGCGAAAACTTCAGGCAAAACTGCACGCCTGCAACCCAATGCAAACGACACGCAGGTATACGCTCCTTCCTCAGAACTCGAACGTTTTCTAGTCGATAAGATGATATCCGGAAAGTCCACGCCATCCAATGGCACTGCTGTGGAGAACCTTCTATACCTTTCAACTCCAAAAGTTTCTTCAATAGGGTATTCCTTCGGCTTCGTAGTGGGCCGAGAAATGTTCAATAAGCTTAGGGGCAATTCCGGATTGCAGAAGGCAATGAGGTTTGTCGGTATGCAGTGCACTGAGTCTTCAAAGCGCAGGGACACCATAGTCACTTCCCAGCCATGCGGCTCTTCTGAGCACAGCTTTGGGAGCATACACCTATACGAATCAGGGGTGATAGCCGGCTTCCTGTCCGCACGCAAGGGCATAAGGATAAATGCAAAGGAGACCGAGTGCTCTTATGGGGGCGCAGTTTCATGCCGCTTCGTTGCAGCTCCATCAAAGACCGCGTCTATGCGTCAGGACAAGGTCCCCTTGGAGGAGATTATGGATGGCATAGCGCGTTACCTGTCAAGCACGGAAATAAGGCGCCAGCCTGGCGAGTACCGCAGGATACTTGCATTAGTCCCTTTATTAAAAAACCCGATGAACAAGCAGATTGTCCGGCTTCTCACAATGTCCGGATCGAGAATCGCCAGATACTCTGGCAAGCCTGATGCCAAGCGGATAATAGGCAGCATAGCGAGCTACTTCGGCGCCCATGTGGCTGGCGCATCAATTTCGGAAAGTGGGAAAAGCATTATAAAGTTGAGATATGAAAGCTATAATTCGATATATCCGTACGTGTCCATGCCAAATGCCCTGATAGCCGGGTTTTTATCGGCGGTTTTGGATGGTAGTGCAGAAATAAATCTCTCTGCGAATAACCACAACTCATATACCGCCACAATAACCGTTAAGAAAAACCGTGTATGAAAATGTCAATACTTGATACTATACTGGCCGCAGTGCCGTACATAAAGAAGCCGGAAAGGCCGCCATCATTCAGGGAGAAGTTGAAGTGGACCCTGATAGTCATGGTGGTATATTTCGCGATGTTCAGCACTCCTGCATTCGGAGTAAACACTGCAAGCATTTCACAGACGCAGCTTCAGGTGCTCAACATAATATTCGCAGCCCGGGTAGGGACCCTCATAACCGTAGGTATAGGCCCTATAGTCCTCTCAAGCATAGTGCTCCAGCTGCTCCAAGGGGCAGGCCTGATAAACATGGATCTCAATGACCCCCAGAGCAAGGGCAAGTTCCAATCAATACAGAAGCTTGCGGCTATCGTCATCGCCCTTGTCGAGTCTGTCATATTCACCCTGTATGGATACGTCCCGATAAATCCGGCAGCAACCATCGCCATAGGCACGCTGCAGGTATCAGTGGCAGCAATAGTCATACTGCAGCTTGCAATAAGCGCAATAGTCGTCATATTCCTCGACGAGATAATGGTCAAGTACGGAATAACCTCCGGAATAAACCTGTTCATAGCTGGAGGTGTATCCTATTCGGTCATAGCCAGCACCGCGCAGATAATACTTCCGTCAGCTGCAGCCGCCATCTCCGCGGGAGGGGCATCGGCCTTGGCAAATGCCGCCCTGGCATTCGGGCCTCTCATATTCGCTCTTGTAGTGATGCTCATAAGCATATATGCATACGACATGAAGGTGGAGCTTCCTTTGGCATTTAGCCAGTTTCGGGGCGTAGGCGGACGGCTTCCAATACCCTTCCTTTACGTAAGCGTCCTTCCGGTGATATTGGCCACGTCCCTAATCATCTCGCTTACCGTGTGGTTCTCGTTCCTATCTGGGGTGCATACTGGGCCTTTCGCTAACTTCGCACACTTCCTGGCAACATACTCCGTTCAAGCGTCGGCGTCCTCAACAGGCAAGACCGTCTCGTCCACAGTCATAACTGGTGGTATATTCTATCTTATGTCACCTAATTTCCCAGCCCCGTACCCCGAGCCGTATGGCATCGGTTATTCGGCATATTTCAACCAGTTGCTAACTGGCACGAGCAATCTTACGCTTCCGTGGGGCGGAATAGTCCTGATCCCAGAATGGATGCATGTCATAGTCTACAGCCTGACTCTGATAGTCCTGTGTGTCATATTCGGCAGGTTCTGGATAGAGATGACTGGACAGAGCCCTAAGAACGTTGCAGACCAGTTGCAGGATATCGGATGGCAGATACCAGGTTTCAGGAGGGATCCAAGGATAATAGAAAACGTCCTAAACAAGTACATCCCCACAATAACCATACTAGGAAGCATAGCCGTGGCTGCACTGGCAATACTAGCAACACTGACCGGAGCAGTAGGCAGCGGAATGGGCATACTTCTTACAGTAGGTATAATGTACATGATATACCAGCAGCTGGAGAGGGACAACATGCTCGAGGGCTACGGCAAGCTCAACGAATTCCTGTCTTCCTGAGCATGAGGATTGATTCCAATAAGGCAATCTCGTTTCATTGTGAGCCATGTGTGACGGCTTTCCTATAAAAGTCTCTGCGAAATACCGTGCAGGCAAGGGAATTGCATAGTATTCATGCATGGCTTAGGGTGCACGAAGGAATGCTTTGACGCGGCGTTCCGTTCACAGTCCCTTGCTGACATACTCCCACGATTCAAATCGTGGGGTTCTGGGTGATTAAATGACCACTACATTTACAGAACCTTACGAATTTCAAGGTCGCAGAGCATCTTGCGTTGCCTTTCTGGAGGTATCAGTGCTCTCCTTACACGCATCCCTGTCTGTGTGCAATCGGGATATGTTCTTGTTCTGCATCTTTTGGATGAATGCAGGAACATTCCCTACTGTGGATTTCGTGCCACAGCACAACAACCTGACGCATCTTGCACTCAATCTGGACACTCCTTTCGGATGTGTTTCAGATATATGCAAGGGACATTGATGATATTATGACTTCAAAACATAAAAACATTCGCATTCATCCCACGATTCAAATCGTGGGCTTTCTGCTATGAATTTTTGTAAATTCCCCAGGGTTATGCCTATGTTGTTCCAGTCGAGCTCTAAGGCTTCGGGGCATCGCCAAGGCTCCAGGGCTTCTCGTACAGGCTCGAATAGCAGGCCCAGGTGTGCATGCAGCTCCTAGCAGACCCGGACATATCATATCCTCACCTTGGTGGCACACCGCATGGGCGGTGCCATAGCAATCCTTCTCGCCGAAGAAATGGGCGGGAAGATCAAGTCGCTGTCAAATGCGAAAGGTAACCTCCTCCCTTCAGATTCAACAATGCCAAGAAGGATGTCTTCGGTATCATTCAAGGCGTTCAGCGATAGGCTTCTCGTAAGGCTTAAGTGCGAGCTGCTATCCTCGCGCGATAAGGGCATGGTCTCATGGGCGCGGATGATGGAGAAGTCAGACCCGCTCGCGCTTTACATGTCAGCCAAATCTCTCCTGTCATGGTCGGATACCGGCAAGCTCCTGGAGAAGTTCATAGGATCGAAGGAGAAGAAGGCATATTTCTACGACGACTCAAACTCTGGCATGGATGTGCTGGGCAAGCTTGATGGCGTTCACGCCTTGAGCAACCCCCTCTTCAGGTCATTTCATGATGACCAACAATCCATCTGCATTTTACAAGAGTGTTGCAGAATTCATATACTCAAAATAGCAGTACTGTTCAGATATAATCCTTGTGTATATAGCACCAGCTCCAATCCTTGCCTGGAAATGCAGTCATTACTGGGTGCCCGGGTCTCTTCAAAGTGCTTCGCGGCGCCTTCCTATAGACAATCGCAGCATCCCACATGCACGTACACCCGGCACATCCTAAGCTGCCTCCAGCGCGTACCATCCCTAAGGCATTCCTCGCATCCCTCTGGAGTCTTGGGAACGATTCCCTTAACCGCCTTGCCCATATGTTCGCATGTCATCCAATCATGTACCTATGGGCTTAAAGTGATAAATATCTGCAGTACAAGCGCTTACTCCTGACACCCCAAACAATAGCAGCTCTTACCTGCTTACACGCATCTGCTTGCATTGCTTTGCGTATATATGTTGAAACCGGTAAGTATGACAAAGTAAGAGCCCGCTATAGTGGTGAGCTGTGGCCTCATGCACACGAATATGCCTTCAGTGCCGTTGAAGCTGTACCCCGCCATTCTCATCTCGGTGTAATTCAGGCGCACGGTAACGTTGTAGCCCATGTTGCTGGAATAAATGTACAGGTTCTGTACAGATGTCTTCTGGTCCGAGGTTTCGGCAAAGACGTCATGCGGCACTCCGTTGGTGTAGATGACGAATGGGCTGAAATTCAGCATAATTATCACGTTCCCCTGCCCTGTCTCAAGCCTTCCAAGCGTCTGGTTCCTGGTTATGGGGTTTGTTGAGAGCCTTTCTTCCCCAGATGTATAACTACCAATACTCCCTCCCTGAGGACTTATGCCTATTGTATAATTTGCCGAAATCGTATAGTTCTCATTCTGCATTCCTGGCACCGTGGTGGGCATGATTACATAATAAAAGGAATGCACCACGTTGACCGGCACAGTAGTCTGAACAGAACTGATTGTAGCCGGAACTGCAGATGTCGTGCTGGCGTTCTGCAATGCTACTGTGCTTACAATGCTACTTATGTGCGCTGTAACTCTGTTTCCGCTCATAGCAAGATATGCAGTTACTGCTATTGCCACTGCAATGGCCATAAGTACAACAATGTCGCATATCACATCCCATTTTATCAATCAAGCCGGCATGGCCACCAAAGTGCTTATCCTTTAGTATAGATAACCTCATTTGTCCTAGTATCCAAAATTTCAGTTATAGACTCCCTCGAAACTTTGCCTATGGTACTCCACTCCAGCTCCCTGTCAAAGCGTCCTATCCAAGTTCCATCTCCACCCACACATCCGGATCCGAAGGCTCTATCTGGCTCTACCTCTATTTTTAGCCTATAACGTTGGTCTAGGCCAAAAGGCTTATCAATACCTGTACTGCCCCCCAACGTGGTCCAGTACATAAATGCATCCAGGTCATATTGGGCACCAGTACTCACTGATACCCGTGCAACTTCTTCAGCCACGTTTTTTCCACCCATATAATCCCTAAAGATCTGATACATGCTAACGGGGAATGGGTATATCTCTCTTTTTAACTCAGTTAAAAGCTCGTCTTCAGTTCTGCTCCCCAGTCCACGCGGCTTTAGGTATTCTTTATCTTCCTTGATCACTGCTTATATTTCATCATAGTGGCCAACACGCCTATACAGCGTATCTTTCCGGTCTCAGGGTTATAATTCCCGCTGTACCACGAATGGAATTGCCTTTCCGCTAACTTGACATAGTACTCAGATATTTCTGGCCGATGCTCCCTGAAGGATTCTATATAATTTAAAAATGCGGTTAGAGCGGCTTTGTAGAAATCCTAGGAACACCAATACAAAGTAATTGATGTATCTGTGGA
>CAZLPL010000032.1:0-10229 GCA_964561405.1 Microcaldota archaeon | reverse complement strand
GGTATGACATCGAGCGTGGTGAATGCATAGTCCGCCACCTTTGAGTCCACCCCTGTAAGCGCCTTTAGCAGAGATGACTTCCCCGCATTCGGGAACCCGACGAAAACCACGGTCGCATTGCCTGATTTCCTCACGGAGTATCCAGTGCCGCTCCTCCTGCTTGTGGACTCCATCTCCCTTTTTATCTTGGCTATCTTGGCTCTTAGCATGCCAAGGTACTTGTTGGTCGCCTTGTTGTACTTCGTCTTGGAGTACTGCTCCTGCAGCTCTTCTATCTTCCTTTCGGCCAATGACTTGTCCGCCATCATAAATCACATGCTATCCTCTTATTGCAACAACTGTTTTAATTGTTGCTGGTGATATGCTTTTGTGGAGGTGCACTGAATGTTAGATATACTAGTTGGAGGATTTTACGGAGACGAAGGAAAAGGCAAGGTTGCTTCGTATCTTGCGGTGAAGGACAAGCCTGCAATGGCAGTGCGTACTGGCAGCATAAATGCAGGCCATACTGCAGTGTACAATGGCAAGGAGTACAAGTTGAGGTCCGTTCCGTCTGCATTCATAAACCCCAACACAAGGCTCATAATCCCTCCAGGCGCACTCATAAAGCGCGAAGTGCTTTTCAAGGAGATTGAGCAGACCGGCACCCGCAACAGGATATCCATAGACAGCCACACTGCAGTTATAACCGATGCCGAGGCCGAGGAAGAGAAGAACAACGCGCACCTGAGCAACGAGGTTGGCAGTACCAAGCAGGGTGTGGGCGCGGCCGAATCCAAGCGCATACTCAGGAGCCTCAAGCTCGCAAAGGACTACCACGAGCTCTCAAGTTTCATAACAAACGTCCCTGACGAGGTCATAAAGTGCGCGGAAGATGGCGGAAAGATACAGGTTGAGGGCAGCCAGGGCCATATGCTTAGCCTCTACCATGGCACATACCCTTACGTCACGAGCAGGAACACCACTTCTTCAGGGATCCTAAGCGATGTTGGCATAGGCCCAAAGTATGTGGCTAACATAATAGTCATATTCAAAGCCTTCATAACCCGGGTTGGATCAGGCCCCCTGGAAGGGGAGCTATCCCCGACCGAAGTGGAAGAGCTTGGATACAGCGAGTTCGGAACGGTGACAGGAAGGCAAAGGAGAGTTGCACTCTTTGATTCAAAACTGGCAAAGGAAGTGGTAAGGATAAACTCCGCTAACCAGGTCGCGATAACCAAGATAGACTCTGTATTCAACGGCGCCAAGGGCGTACGTGACTACAGCAAGCTTCAGCAAGAGGCCAGGGTATGGATCGAAGACGTGGAGCAGCAGATAGGTGTTCCAATAACGCTGCTGGGCACTGGTCCAGAGGCGGAAGACATGATAGACAGGAGGGCGGAATTGCTTAAATAGAAACCGGCTACCTTCTCGCTTGCCTTAGCGCGTCGAAAGCCCAAGCTAGGTATTCTGGCTTGTTGTCTTCCCCAAGGCTTCTTTCGAGGCCTGCACGTATGTGCCCATATCTTGCTAGCACCGTATCAAGCTTTTCAACGGAAGGGGCTGTCATGTCTGTGGAGAGCTTGAGGCTTACAATATCCTCACGTAGTTTTCTGCCAGTTATTGCCATCGTATCATCCTGTTATTCAGAATTAGTCAACACCAGGCTCATATTAAAACCTGCCGCTGGTTCACGTCAGCATTGGAATAAGCGCTTTAGCTGCCCAGTCCTGGCATGAACTTGGCCATCTGCTTCTTCATGTTCCTGTTATTCTTGAGCATGTTTGCCATCTTCTTCATCCTGTTGAAGTCTGCGATGAGCTCCCTGACGTCCCGTTCTGTCGTGCCGCTGCCCTTTGCTATTCTCAGGACTCTTTTAGGATCCCTCAGGAGCTTCCCGTCCTTCCTCTCATCCTTTGTCATGGAGCTTATTATGGTTGCGAACCTCTTCAGCTTTGCCTCCCCGGTCTCAAGCGCATCCTTGGGCACGTCAACAAGCCCCATCATCCCCAGCACGCTCTTCATCGGCCCCATCTTGGTCATTGCCTTCATCTGTTTGTAGAAGCTGTCGAACGTGAGCTCATTCATGTCAACGTCTTCGGGAGTCATCCCAGAGCTCTTTATTGCCTCGTTGACATTGGTTATGAGTGCCTCAAGATCCGGTATGCCTAGCAACCTACCAACGAACTTCTCGGAGTCATAAAGCTCGAGCATGCCGAGCTTCTCCCCTGTCCCTATGAACATAACATTTGTATTTGCTGCAGCCACGGCAGATAGCGCCCCCCCGCCTTTTCCGGATCCGTCAAGCTTCGTAACCACCACTCCTGTGAGCTTTACCGCCTTGTCGAACTCTGTAGCCTGCCTTCCAGCAACCTGCCCTATATCCGCGTTTATAACAAGAAGCTTCTCATCAGGCTTGAATGCCCCGTTTACCGCCTTCAGTTCCTCGATGAGCTCCTGGTCCATGCCGCTCCTTCCGCTGGAATCGCATATTATTATCTTCCTGCTCTTGAGCGCCTCAAGCCCCTCTTTGACTATCTTCCTCACGTCCTTCTCGCCCTTCATTCCGAAGAAAGAGGCGTTCGCCTGCTTTGAAAGCATCTCCAGCTGCTCATAAGCCGCAGGTCTTGCAACGTCGCAGCATATAAGCCCCACCCCAAATCCCCTGTCCTGGTAGAACTTGGCAAGCTTGGCCGCTGTCGTGGTCTTCCCCGAGCCGTATATGCCTGCGAGAAGTATCCTCTTCGGCCTTATGTCCGGCTCATAGCTCTTACCCATCAGTTTTGTAAGTTCCTCATAAACAAGGTTGGTTATGTAGTCACGCTGGCTGACACCTTCCGGCATCTTGCTCCTTAGCGCAGCTTCCTCTATCCTCTTTGTGAGGGCAAATACAAGTTCAACTTCAACGTCAGCCGATATTAGTGCCTTCTGCAGCTCCTTGTTGAACTCCTTTATCGTCTTCGCATCTATAACTGTGGCTCCGGAAAGCCTTGAAATCGCCTTCCTCAGCCCTTCCCCTAAGTCCATCTGCAATCATACCTATATATGCAAAAGTGGTTTAATAATATGACCCCCATATCCTTAGGGGTCATCAACAATGCCGTTGGAAGCCTATATGCTTGAAAAATAAAGGTTAAAAAAGATTTCAGGTATAAGATAATGCTGCGGGCTCATAGCTCAGCCTGGTTAGAGCGCTGGTCTTATAAGATAAACTTTGATCCAAATACATCAAAGCTAAGATAGCCAGATGTCGGGAGTTCAAATCTCCCTGGGCCCATTCTGCAAAACAGCACGACAGAGTCACAGTTCGAAAACGGGATGCTCGGCCCGGAGTATCGAGAGCCCGAGAGTTCAAATCCCTCCGGGCCCACCTTAGCAAAAACGAGAGAAAACAGTAAGTCCGAAAACGGAAAAGCAAGCAAAAAGAAAACCCGAATTCTTGAAAAATCTGAACTCGAAGAGCTAAAAACAGATTTGCAGAGAATTCTACCAACATTGGCAAAGCACAATGTTGAAGACCTGAGTACCTTAATCACGGAACGCAACTCTACATGAAAACATGGCGTAGGGTGTTTTTGACCCTTTTGGGCAGACTTTTGAGACGTTTGTCGTCTATTTACTCCCCCTCAGTCGTGGAACGACCTATTTTGCTAAGATTTTTGAAAATCGTGTAGAGTAGCCTTCAGCCCGCCATTAAAGTCGCCCACGGCGACGCTCGGCGGGCTTCGGCTCTCTATTTCAGCAGCCGTTTTGCCCCCCTCCCCAAAAGGGCGTAAAGGTTCCTTGAACTGCCAAGTTGTTGGCTTAAAGGGAGCCCCTCATTTTGCGAAGCAAAATAGAGCTGGGCGACTCCAAGGAAGAGTTATAAGAAGTTTATGACACCTAGTTAAAATATGTCGGAAATGAAAACAGAAGGCCTCTATGTGGCCTTATCCGAGATGCTAGAAAGCATAGAAGATAATCCTAGTAAGATAATCCTAGTATGCACGAGACAGAACTCAAAACACCTATCTAACAAAGATAATAGAGGTGCTAGGATGGCCTGAAAGTAGTGTAGAGACTGAAAAAGGGCTCAGGCTCGGAACAACAAACCATAGGGCAGATTATGTACTGTCATATAGGACCAAGCCCGAGGTAATAATTGAAGTCAAACGCCCAGGAAGGAAGAGTGAATATAAAACTATCTCATCTTAAGTATAAAAAGTTTTGCCATATAATCGCAAATCTGGATAAACCATGATAAAACTTAAATAGATTTTCAATCCACTCATGATGGTATTCCTAATGGCTGAGAGTCTCTCCTATGTATACCTTGAAGACGGCACTGTTCTTGTGGGGGAGGGTTTCGGTTCTGATTCTGTAAAGTCTGGGGAGCTTGTGTTTACTACTGCAATGAATGGGTACCCGGAGAGCCTTACCGATCCTTCATATGCAGGGGAAACCATGATAATCACCCATCCTCTTGTGGGCAATTATGGCGTCCCTCAGCCCAAACTTACGAACGGCATACTCTCAAACTTCGAGTCTGAAAAGGTGCACATCTCTGCCCTCATAGTGAGCGAACTGACCCGCAGCGAAAAGTGGAGCAGTCACACGAACCTCGATGACTGGCTTACTAGGGAAGGCGTACCGGGAATTTCAGGCATAGACACCCGCATGCTCACCAAGAAGGTTAGGGACAACGGGGCCATGATGTGCGTTGTTTCCACCAAAGGAGAATTGAAGGGTCCCAAGAAAGCGCTGGGTCAGAACTATGCTGAAATAAACTTCGTGGAGCACGTCTCTCCAAAGAGACCAGTAACACATCAGGGCGCAGGAAGGACTGTTGTGGTTGTTGACTGCGGGGTGAAGCACGGCATACTAAAGAGCATAAGCGGCCTGGGATACAACATCGTGCGCGTGCCTTACGATTATACGACAGACAAAATCATGTCACTCGACCCATCCGGGGTTTTGTACAGCAACGGCCCGGGGAATCCGAATACGCTAAGTCCTGTAATAGAGTCCATGAAAGGCATCATAGAATACAAGGTGCCAATACTTGGCATATGCCTTGGGCATCAGATCGCATGCCTTGCCCTAGGTGGGAGCGTGCACAAGATGAAGTTCGGCCACAGAGCTGTGAACAAGGGGGTAGTTGACATTTCGACCAAGAAGGCATGCATAACCAGCCATAACCACGGCTATGCCGTATTTTCAGATGGCCTTCCAAAATCCGGAAAGACATGGTTCATCAGCCCTGACGACAACGTAATAGAGGGCATGGTGTACAAGAAGCAGAACATGATAACCACGCAGTTCCACCCTGAGGGCAAGCCTGGCACGAATGACGCATCATTCGTTTTCGGCATGTTCGACCGTATGATAAGGGAAAAAAGAGGCGCGAAATAGAATGTCAGCAGACAAAAAAAGGAAAGTACTTGTGATCGGCTCAGGCCCAGTCAAGATAGGCGAGGCCGCAGAGTTCGACTACAGCACCAGCCAGGCCCTGCGCGTGCTAAAGGAAGAGGGCATCGAAAGCATACTTCTAAATTCAAACGTTGCCACCGTGCAGACCAGCTACGGCATGGCCGACAAGGTATACCTGCTTCCCGTAACTGAAGAGTATGCAGAAAAGGTCATAAGGAAGGAGAAGCCGTGGGGCATAATGATCGGCTTCGGTGGCCAGACTGCGCTTAATGTAGGCCTCGGGCTCTCTAAGAATGGAATCCTAAATGGCCATGCGGTAAAACTCTTGGGCACTGGAATAAAGGGCATAGAAGCAGCACTTAGCAGGGAGAAGTTCAAGGAGACCATGAAGAGGGAAGGCATACCAATACCGAAGAGCGCCAGCGCCAGAAGCAAGGCTGCAGCGCTCTACGCTGCAAGAGAAATAGGCTATCCGGTCATGATGCGCGTAAGCTTCAACCTTGCTGGGCGTGGTTCTGCAATAGCGTGGAACGAGGAGGAGCTCGCGCGCGAACTTGACAGGGCATTCGCCCAGAGCCCCGGAGGCGAAATACTGCTAGAGAAATACCTGCACGGGTGGAGGGAGATAGAGTATGAGGTGGTGAGGGACTCCATAGGCAACTGCGTAGTCACCGCATGCATAGAGAACCTCGACCCAATGGGTGTCCATACTGGCGATTCCGTTGTGGTGACGCCTGCGCAGACACTGGACAACTACGAATTCCAGGAGATGAGGACCGTAGCTATAAGAGTCGCGGAATCCATAGCTCTCTTGGGTGAGTGCAACGTCCAGTTTGCTCTGAGCCCAAATAGTTATGAATTCTACGTAATAGAGACAAATCCCAGGATGTCAAGGTCAAGTGCCTTGGCGAGCAAGGCGACCGGATATCCATTGGCATATGTGAGCGCAAAGCTAGCCCTGGGCCACGCGCTTCACGAGATACGAAACAACGTATCAAAATCCACAACGGCGTTCTTTGAGCCCAGCCTTGACTATATAACGATAAAGATGCCTAGATGGGACCTGCGCAAGTTCGACTCCGCGGTACAATCAGTAGGCACAGAGATGAAGAGCGTAGGAGAGGTCATGTCCATCGGCCGCAACTTCGAAGAGTCCTTTCAGAAGGCCATACGCATGCTTGACATAGGCGAGCCGGGACTCGTCGGAGGCAAGATATACAACTCCGGCATGTCTGCAGAAGAGGCGAAGGCGCTTCTTAAGCAGCGCAGTCCATACTGGTTCCTCTACGCGGCAAAGGCCTTCGCCTGCGGAGCCTCGGTGAAGGAGATAGGCGCAGTTACTGGGGTGGACGCATTCTTCCTCAACAAGCTTAGGGCCATAGTTGACGCATACGAATCTTACAAGAAAGGAAAGGGCCCTTCGTACCAAAAGATGAAGCAGCTAGGATTCAGTGACGTGCAGCTTGGCGCAGAAGGGGGTGGGCAGGCATTCATAAAGCAGATAGACACACTTGCAGGGGAGTGGCCAGCCAAGACAAACTATCTTTACACAACACGCCTGGGCACTGGGGATGACATCACAGCAAAGCCCGGAAACAAGCTTCTGGTGCTTGGCGCAGGCGTCTTCAGGATAGGCGTTTCAGTGGAGTTCGATTTCGGCGCCGTGGCGCTTGCCGAAAGCGCAAGGAAGTACTTCGATGACGTATCATTGCTCAACTGCAACCCCGAGACAGTATCAACCGACTGGGACAGGGTTGGCAAGCTCTATTTCGATGAGCTTACTGAAGAGAACATCTCAAACATCAACCGCAAGGAAGGATTCAGCAGCATAGTCACGTTCGCAGCAGGGCAGATAGGCAACAACCTCTCGCTTGCGCTTGAGAGGAGAGGCATGAAGCTGCTGGGCACAAAGGCCAAGAGCATAGACCTTGCAGAGAACCGCAACAGCTTCTCCAAGCTCCTAGAGCGCCTTGGCATAGGTCAGGCGGCATGGACCAGCGCCTCTTCAGTGAAAGACATAAAGGCATTCATAGAGCGCGTAGGGTTCCCCGTGATAGTAAGGCCAAGCTACGTAATAAGCGGATCTTCCATGAAGATAGCAAACAACATGAGGGAGCTTAGCGGCTACATCGAATCTGCCACAAGCATATCCCCGCAATATCCTATCATAATATCGAGCTTCATAAGGGAAGGGATAGAGGCCGAGCTGGACTGCGCTGCCGATGGCGTGAATGCAATAGGCGTAGCCCTGTGCCATGTGGAAGAGGCAGGCGTACACAGCGGCGATGCCACCATAGCAACACCTTATCTGGATGCCAAACCCGTATCTGGGATGAAGGAGATTGCGCTCAGGCTCGTGAATGAGCTCAGCATAAAGGGTCCATTCAATATACAGTTCATAATAAAGGATGGAAAGTCTCTTGTCATAGAGCTTAACGTAAGGGCCAGCAGGTCCATGCCATTCGCATCAAAGTCCATAGGCATAAACCTCATGGACTATGCTGTGAAGGGATGCATGGAGAAGTACCCTTGGAACGGATTCAGGGAGCCAAAGCACCACTCATTTGCAGTTAAGAGCCCCCAGTTCTCCTGGGGTGCGCTTAGGGGCTCGTACCCCCACCTCGGCCCAGAGATGCGAAGCACTGGGGAGAGCGCTGCGTTCGGAAGGACCTTTGAGTCCGCGCTCCTGAAGAGCTGGCTTGGCGCCCAGCCTAACCACCTGCCCAAATCCACTATCCTGATATACGGCGATGTGGACAGGAGCATACTAAAGGAAACTGCAGACATACTCTCCAAGGGCATAAAAGTCAGTACTCTGGATTTTGCACCGATGCATGGCCACTATACCATAGACTCTGACAAGGCACTTGACCTGATGTCAAATAAGTCAATAGATCTTGTAATAACGAGCAACGGTATGGAAGGGCAAGACTATACAATAAGGAAGAGGGCAGTGGACATGAACATACCTCTGGTTCTCAATGCAAGGCTCGCAAGGTCCCTCGCCAAGTCCTTCTTCATAAAGGACATTGACTGCGAGGAGATGAAGGCGTACTGGAAGGGGAATTAGTCAAAACTGCTTATTGGCCCCCCTTTCCAGAATTGCCCATAAATAAAGGTGCAACTTCTACGTATGTAATTTCCTTCCAAATGCTGGATGAGTGCGTGGGCGCATCTACTTCGCCCAGACGGCTCTGCAGTATCTAAAACTAGTACCTTCTATGCCCCCTGTCTCTGCGTTCCCCGCCGCGGCGGTAGCCATTCCTGCCTCCTCCTCCGCCACCGGATTGGCCTCCAGGATGGAATTCCAGTCTCCTCTCACGGTGGAAATCCCCGCCTCTCCTGAACCTTCCTCCGCCTCCTCCGTGGCGCCTCTCATTGAGAGGTATCTGGACGTCCTTGTACTTGTCAATATCCAGTTCTATTGGCACTATCTCGACGTTGGCAGTCATCTCTATGTCCTTCATCAGGCCTCTCTGCTCGAATCCGAACATGGTGAATGCGCGCCCGTTCTTGCCCATTCTAGCAGATCTTCCGACCCTGTGCACATAGACGTGCGGGTCGTCAGGGGCATCAAAGTTTATAACATCGCTTATGTCTGGTATGTCAAGCCCTCTTGAAGCCAGATTGGTTGATATCAGGAACCTCACATGCGACTTGAATGCGTGCAGTGACCTTTCTCTCTGCGACTGGCTCATGCCTCCGTGCATGACTATGGCATCTATGTTCTGCTGCTGCAGGAATCTGTGCACAAACTCAGATTCCCTCTGCGTTGATGTGAATATTATGCCCTTCTTTGGATTGAACTTGTCAATGTATGCAAGCAGCGCGGCGAACTTCAGCCTTCCGCTGGCATTAAAGTACCCATGCGTTATGGTGCTGACAGTGAGCTCCTCCTCTTCGCCTATAGTGAGCCTCACGCAATCGCTCTTCATATGGTTCCTTGAGATCTCCGCGATGGGCCTAGGCATTGTGGCTGAGAATAGCATGCTTTGCCTATCCCTAGGTGCTAGTGACATTATCTGCTTTATGTCATCTATGAATCCCATGTCAAGCATCAGGTCGGCTTCGTCAAGAACGAAGAACCTTATCCTGTCAAGGACGAGTGCGCCCCTGTCTATCAGGTCCAGTATCCTTCCCGGGGTCCCTATGACTATCTCCGCGCCTCTTTCAAGAGCCTGCACCTGCACATTTATTGAAGCGCCTCCGTACACTATTGCCACCTTCGTCCTGCTCCTGCCTACCAGTTTCTGGGCAACGCTGCTCACCTGCAGTGCAAGCTCCCTTGTAGGGACTATGACTATGGCCTGCGGATACCTCTCAACCTCTACCTTCTGCATTATCGGAACGAGGAATGCGACAGTCTTGCCGCTCCCTGTCTTTGATCTTACTACAAGATCCTTGCCTTCCAGTACTACTGGTATTGCCTTCTCCTGCACTTCTGTCATGTGGTGAAAGTTCATCTGTTTAAGCGCTTCAAGCAGCTCAGGCTTGAGGTTTAGTTCTCTAAATTCTTTCAATAAATCTACCTAAAAGCAGAAAAATCACAAATGTGTCACTAAAGTGACATTACTATATGGAATGATAGCTTAAAATGCCTTTGCATATGCTGCAACAGATAGGATACTGAAAATTTAAATAATTCCCACCTATAATTTGGATGTGACGATATGTGTACCAATGTTTTTAAAACACACCATTTTATTTTAGAAACACCCTCCCCTATGTATAATGCTCATAACATAACCTGATGTAGTGTATGCTGATAATCTAATAAACTGGCCTATCGGCTCTGTAGAATTCCTCTATTCATAGAAAAGACCGAAGGATTTTAACCCTTC
>CAZLPL010000031.1:0-10463 GCA_964561405.1 Microcaldota archaeon | reverse complement strand
CTCATACTCCTGAGCTACGAGATACCCACCCTGATGGTCATAGCCGCTATCGGTATGCTGTCGAACTCATACAGCCTGCAGAGCATAGTCTCGGCGCAGTCGCAGTTCTACTACGTGGTTTTCATGCCCATAGGCTTCGTAGTCCTGTTCATAACCCTCCTCGCAGAGTTCGAACGCCCCCCATTCGACCTTAAAGAGGCAGACTCCGAACTTATAGCCGGTTGGCTGACAGATTACAGCTCCCCTTACTACGCCCTGTCCCTCTTCCTCGACTATGCGAGGATGTTCCTGGGCAGCGTAATATTGGTAATACTATTCTTCGGGGGCTGGAGCGGCCCCTCCATCGCGCCCGCGCTGTTCTGGCTAATTGCAAAGGCCTTCATAATAGCAATTTTCATAATAATGGTGAGAGCCACAACCTTCAGGATGCGGATAGACAGGGTACTCAGGCTTGGATGGTTCTGGCTGATACCTCTCTCATTAATAAATATTGTAATAACATATATACTGTTCATTGCGTGATGGGATGATAGGGCCTATACTAAAGACGATAAAGACTGCTGTTCTTGGCAAACCCTACACGACCGAGTACCCGGAAGTAAGGGAGTCCCTGCCGGACAACTACCGTGGAAGGCTGAGGCTTGATATGGACACGTGCATAAGCTGCTCTGCATGTGCCATAATATGTCCCAACAAGACCATAACCATGGTAAGCGTTATTACGGATAAAGGCGACAAGGTAATGCCGCAGGTGGGCCATGAGAGATGCCTGTTCTGTGCCCTGTGCGCAGAGGTGTGCCCTCCAAAATGCCTCACCCTTTCCAAGAATTATGACTACGAGGCCTATGATAAGAGGGAGCTTCTTACAAGGCCTGAGGAACTGGAGTAGGTAACTGCATGCTTGACGTGTACGCATTTTATGCAGTAGCAGCGATAGTGGTCGCATCTGCACTCCTGGTCTTCTTCCAGAAAAGGCTGCTGTATTCTGTTATATGCCTCACGGTCGTTTTCGCCGGCAGCTCCGTCATTTTCATCGACATTGGCCAGACATTGATCGCCATACTTAGCCTCTTGGTATTTGTAGGAGGCTTCTCGGTCTACCTCATGGTGGCAATAGCCTCGGAGGAGCGTACATACATAACCGCAAACATCTCCTACATGCTTGCACTCTCGCTGGTCCTGTTCATGATGTTCTCATTGCTGCTTAACTATCTCCCGCAAAACTACCAGCAGCCCCTGGCCCCAAGCTTCGCCAGCGCTGTTTCGTCATCGTTCCGTTCAGATTATCCAGTCCTGTACATAATGGTACTGCTCCTGTTCTCAATAGCGATAAGCAGCACAATGGTGCTCAGGAGATTCTCGAGGCTGATAGTCTGATACCCGTAGCCTATCCATTTGCCCTAAGCCTAGCGCTCCTCTCCATAGGCTTGGCGGGCATTGCAGCAGATAGGCACTTCATAGTTATAATGCTCTCCGTGGAGATCATATTCATGGCCAGCATAGTCGCGCTGGTAGGTTTCTTCGATGTGAATTCGCCGCCGAATCCAGGTGTAGCCGTAATGCTGCTCTCGATATTCTCAGTGGCTGCCGTAGAGGTGATTGCCGTAGTGGCATTCTATATCTATCTTAAACACACCGGGACGGATCTGGACGTGAGGAAGCTGTCGAGGATGAAGTGGTAGTATGGTAAGCGCACTGTTCTCTCTAATCCCTGTCCTGGCCGGCATAGCTGCCATCGTATTCACCAGAAACTCCCGGTACCCCAAATTCATAGCTGCGGCTGCAAGTGCTGTGGGCCTCGCCCTCGCGTCCCTGGCAAGCTACGGATCGTTCTCATGGGACTGGTTCTCAATAGGGAGGCATGCGTTCGCCATAGACATCCTGGTGGCGCCGCTGAACTTCATGCTGCTTGTGCTGGTAATGTTCATAGGCACCCTGGTGATGATATACTCTGCAGGGTACATGTCAGCGCAGAGCGAGCAGAGGCGATTCTACATTGAACTTCTTGCATTCGAGGCCGCAATGGCATTATTCTCCATAAGCGGCGGCTTCATAACCCTATTCATAGCCTGGGAGTTCCTGAGCCTTACTAGCTACCTGCTGATAGGGTTCTGGCACAACCGGGACAGGGCGACGCGAGCAGCCAGGAAGGTCCTCATAATCATATTCATGGGCGACCTGGCTCTTCTGGGATCCATCGTGCTATTCTGGAACCTTTTCGGCACGCTGTCTTTCACAGCCATAATGTCATCGCTCAGCGTGGCCGTGCCTCCGGGCCTTTATCTTGCAGTGATGCTTCTTCTGATTGCCATATTCACAAAGTCCGCGCAGTTTCCATTCCACGAGTGGCTGGTAGATGCAATGGAAGGCCCCACCCCTGTGTCTGCGTATCTGCATTCCAGCACGATGGTTAAGGCCGGCGTGTTCGCCGCGGTGCTGCTCTTTCCCATATTCCAGGCCGCAGGCGTACTGTACCTCATTTCAGCCTTCGGCATCCTCACTGCCGTAATCTCTACTATGGCTGCCCTCAGGGAGTTCCACATAAAGAAGGTCATAGCTTACTCCACAGTCCAGGAGCTCTCCATAATGCTGGTCGCCATAGGCAGCGGCGCCTTGCTTCCGGCGATATACTTCTTCTTCGTCCAGACGTTCTACAAATCCCTGCTATTCTTCACTTCGGGCAATGTCATGGAGGCCACCGGCCGCGATTACATAGACGAGCAGTACGGCCTCAAGTCCAATAGGCTGATATACCTGACGACATTGGCCGGCGTGCTATCGCTTGCGGGCTTCATACCCTTCTCCGGGTTCCTCTCCATAGAGGGCATAAGCGTAGCCCTCTCAAAGGACGTCAGCGAGTACCTGGTAATGTCCCTGATAAGCTTCCTTACAAGCGTGTACATATTCAGGTGGTTCTTCTATCCGTCAAGAAGCACGCGCAACCAGTTGGTCCGCATCAACTACCTCTCGCAGCCGAAGTCCATGGTATATCCAATGGCACTCCTGGCATTCCTCACACTCGCAGCTTCAGCAGCATTTGTCTACATGCCCTCATTCATCGCTTATGGCGGCTCGCTGCCATTCCTGTCCGGACTCTCCATGAGCATAAATCCCGAAGACAGTTTTATACTTACCGCACTTGTGGTTGCTGGCGCAGCCGTTAGCTACCTTGCTTGCGCCAGGGGCACGCATGTTAAGCTTGGCACCCTTGGAAAACTAATGTACACAAATCCCGCAATGACATTTGCGTACGGCATATTCGCATCGTTCATATACTACATTGCCGAAGGGGCTGACATATTCGATTCGTGGCTCAGCTCCGCATTGGACTATATCGGCCACTTCACAATGATGTCCGCAACCACTGTGAGAAGAGTATCTGCGGGAGATATAAACCTGTACGCCCTTGCCGTTGTCTCTGGCATAATATGCCTATTCGCTGCAATGTATTTCCTGGTGATCCTCTGAACTACGCCCTCTATGCAATCGCCGCCGCAGCTGCCATGCTGGTCTTCGGCAACCTAGCCGTGCGCCTTTCCGGCGGCAAGAAGATGCAATTCACTTTCAATATGCTAGTGCTGGCATCCCTCCTGTCCATGTTCGCATACATGCTTCTCACAGGTGCAGCCGGGATCCTTCTCGGCACGTTCTCGGCAAATCCGTTCTCGCTGCTATTCGCGTCCCTATTCACCGTGGGGCTGATGCTGGTGAACCTCATAGCCTTCCCCTATTCCGACGATTATGGGGACTTCGCTGTGATATCCAGTTTCGCCCTGGCGGGCATGTACATAGTCGCCTCTTCAACATCCCTGATAACCATCTTCCTGGGGCTTGAGATGTCAGTGCTGCCCATGGTGTTCATAATACTGTTCTCGAGCAGGGGCCTGGAGTCCGCAGCCAAGCTTTTCATAATGGCAGCAATATCCATAGCCGTTCTCTCGTTCGCCATAATACTCGCATATGCCAGCACGAACAGCTTCGCACTGAGCTATTACGGCAAGGCGACGCTGCTGTCATTCGCCGCGCTCCTGTTCATAGCATCCCTGGGCTTTGAGGCATCAATATTCCCTTTTAACATCCTAGTGCCCGACATATATACCGGCGCCCCTGCCTATGTGACAGCGATGCTCGGAGGAATAAACAAGAAGGTCGGGTACGTGGCCCTTATACAGGTCCTTGTAATACTTTTTGCCACTTCGAGCACGGCATTCACTGTCATAGCAATCCTCTCCGTGCTCACCATGTTCTACGGGAATATAGTTGCGCTGATGCAGAGGAACACCAAGAGAATGCTTGCATATTCCTCGATATCCCAGGCCGGGTATATGCTGATAGGCATAGCTGTATCTGGGGGCTCCGGGATTGCGGCCACAATCTTCCAGATATTCTCGCACCTCTTCATATTCATAGGCATACTTGCAGTAATAGCGGTGCTCGAGTCAAGGAACAGGTCGGAAGTGGACGATGTCATAGGCCTGAGCGGGGAAAACAGGTTCGCAGCGTTCGCCATGAGTGTCTTCATGCTTTCGCTTATAGGCCTGCCAATGACAACGGGATTTGTGGGAAAGTTCCTGCTGTTCATGAGCGCGGTTAACTCTGGCCTCCTATGGCTTGCCATATTCGGAATAATAAACACGGCCATATCTGTATTCTATTATGCACGTGTCATGATGGCGATGTACGCCAACAAGGAAGGCGCAAGACCTCTTGCCATGCCGATTACAATATCTGCAGCAATAGCACTCTGCCTTGTCATAACCATCTTGTTCGGCATATTTCCTGCGCCCATCACGGGCCTGGCAAACAGCGCAGCGTCTTTCATAACTTCGGTTGGCTGAAACTGCAGAAATAGCTCCCGCGCAAGCTCCGCTGCCGGAAATGCCCCTTGCAAATCCGCAGCATACTGGCTAGCCTAGGTTTGTATTCTATGGATGCGCTTGGTATAAGCCTACGCAATCCGGCTTATACTCTCCTTCCCCTCCTGCCTCCGGGCCTCTTTGTAGTGTCCGTAGGTATAGGTGTCACGTCCTCTATGCTGCCTATCTTTATTCCGCTCCTAGCCAGCGACCTTACGACAGACTGCGCGCCGTGTCCGGGTATCTTGGACCCGTGGCCTCCAGGAGCTCTTATCTTTATGTTTATGTTGGTGACTCCCTTCTCTATGGCTGTGGCGGCTACCTTGTACGCAGCCTGCATGGCTGCATATGGTGAGCCTTCTTCGTGATCCGCGCTTACTACCATGCCTCCGCTGCCTGTGGCTATTGTCTCGCTGCCAGACAGGTCCGTCAAGGTTATTATGGTATTGTTCTTTGATGAGTATATGTGCGCAACTCCCCATCTGATTGCCTTAGGGGTGCTATACTTCTGCTGCGCCTCCATTGCAACTTTTTCATATGATACTGTGTCCTTACCTTCAGTAGTAGGCTTCCTCTGCTGCTTATCCTTCTGCTTGGGTTCAGCTTTCTTTTTTCCTGCCATAAATATCACTTGGTTTCTGCCTTAGGTGCCTCAACTTTTGCTTCTGCCTTTGCTGCCTGTTCCTCCTGCGGCTTGATTTCAAGATTGATCGGCTTGTAGTATCCTATCCTGGATTCTTCATCAGCGGCTACCAGGTATCCTGGAGACTTGACCTTCCTTCCGTTAATTGCTATGAATCCATGGGCTATGAGCTGCCTGGACTGTTTTGCGGTCCTTGCAAGCCCCGCTTTAAGGACTACTGACTGCAGCCTCCTGTTCAGTATTGCTTCAGGGGTTATGCTAAGGAGGTCATCAACTTTTGCTCCCTTCTCTATTATGCTGTATCTCACGAGCCTGGCTATCATGTCGCTGCCTACCTTGCTTCCGGCCTTGTTGGAAAGGACCTCTCTGGCATTCCTTCTTATCCTGCTTACTTCAGTGCCTGCCTTCCAGAGTTCCCTGAGGTTCTTAAGTCCGTACTTCTCCTTTATCTCGTGTTCATGGTCAATCCTGACCTTGTTCCACATGACTTTTGAGCGTTGATACTTCTTCCTATTCCTTTTTGGATCTCCCATCAGTACACCTCATCTAGCTTCCCGCAGCTGGCTTCGATGCGGATGAGCCTGCCCCAGGGGCTGCCTTTGGCGCTGGCTTTGCAGCAGCCTCGACCTTTGCCTTTGTGACTCCGATAGTGGCGCCAGTCCTTCCAGTGGATCTTGTCCTCTGTCCGCGGACTTTCTGTCCGTATCTGTGCCTGAAACCCCTGTAGCTCTGAATCTTGATATCGTTATCTATATCCTGTTTTGTCCTTACTATGAGGTCCGTGCCTACGAGATGGGTGTCCATCCCTGTCTCATTGTCCTTCTTCCTGTTGAAGAGGAACTGCGGCACATTGGCCTTCCTAGGATCCTTTATTACAGACTCTACCTGAAGCATCTTGTCCTCTTCAAGAGAGCCTATCTTTGTCTCGGATGATATGCCGAACTGGCTTTCTATTCCAAGAGAAATAGCATGTGCAAGATTGTATCCTATACCCTTTATCTGCCTTAATGCATTGGGTATGTTCAAGTCCCCGTTTATGTCCCTGCCTGAAATTCTGACTATATTCATGACAGTTGCCTTCTTAGGCTGCTGACCCTTTGACTCGTTTGTTCCTTCTTGTTCCTTTGCCAATAAACCACACAATAAAGGTATAATTATTAAAATTTCCTTAAAACTTAAGGAAATAAGCCGCTGTACAGTTTTGAGTTATACAGAAACTCGAAATATATTATGTATGCAAGGTTTTTTAAGCTTTCTAATAATTCACTTGCATTCCAGGTACACTCTTCCCTCGATAGTTGCTTACAGCATTATATAAATACATCTGGGGCTGCGCATGACTGCGGTAAAAAGCGCAAAGCCCCTTAGCCTCAGTAAAGTATCTCATCGAGTTTTCCTGCTGCTATGCCGCTGCGCATCTCCCTGGCTATCCTGCGCCCGGTAGACATCGGCTCATTGAATATCATGGACGAGTAAGGCGATCCCTGTGTGTACAGGTTGGACCCAGCTACTATCCTTGCAGATACCTCAAATACCGTGAAGCCATGATCCGGATGGTAAACTGTCTCAAGGCAAAATGCGCCCAGCATCCCTGGTGCAAAGAGCTCCGTAGACCTTGCCACTACCTTCACCCCCATGTCCATGACATCCGGGAGCAGGCTCTCCCTTATGACCACCGGCTGGTTGCCTGTTACTGTGTAGTCAAAGAACTCCGTAGGGACTTCTGGAAGGCCCCTGTACGCTTCGTCTATTGTCTCTATCCTCTTGTCTATCCCAAGCAGTTCCACGCGCCCCTTCTTAAGCTGCCCTATGGACTCCTCGAAAGGCGAGTAGAAATACTGGAAGTAGTACCTGACCCCAGGCACAAACTCCTGTATTGCCGCATTCTTCGCATCATTGCTGTCTATGATTCCTGACTTCACCCTTTGCTCAAGCTTCCTCTCCAGGTCTTCCTTCGAGCCAGCAGAGAAAAATCCCCTGCCGCCCCTGGCCCCTGAGAATTTCACGAATACCCGCGAATCCACCTTGGATGCATCTGAGTACTCCTTGGGCATCTTTATGCCAGCGCCCTCTATCCATTTGCGTTGTTTCTTCCTGTCGGTTTCCCAGCCAAGCGTCATGCGGTTGCCGAACAATGGCACGTTGAACGACTCCTCTATGTTATTGGCACCTACGTACTGCACGAAGGACCCGTGCGGCACTATCACCGTATTCCTTTCCCTAAGGAACTCCTGTTTTTCCTCTTGGAGTATATCCGAGAATTTGTCCACCACCATAAATTCATCAGGCTTGGCCCATGGGAAGGCTTTGTATGTCTGCACCCTGTCCTTGGTGCATATGCCTATCGTCTTGAATCCTTCATGCCTTGCACCGTGGAATATCTGCAATGCCGAATGCGAGCATATTGTGCCTATCCTGATCTCCCTTTTGTCATACCCTCCAACTATCCTGTTTATCTGCTCTTTAGTCATCAAGTAACCACCTCATCAAGCCTGCCCTGCAATGCAGCTTCCTTTATGTCCATCATGGGGAGGTCCATTGCGGTCTCTATCCTGTCCACCCCATACCTTCCAAGCATTTCCGAGTATTTGAGACTGAGCCTCCTCATCTCAGGGGATGTAGGTCCTACGCATGGGCATCCCGGTACCCTTGGGCTCAGGTCGAATACGTAAAAACTGAGCTTTCCCGCCTTTCCTGCATCCGGATCTGGCGCGAGGGCTCCTTGTAGGGCGAACATGCCAAAGAGTCCCGGCGGATACTCCCTAACACACGCGCCAAGCATGCGCTCTGCGGCCTTGTATACCATCGGTTTGTATGACTCCCTCATAGTAAGCCCGTAGTGGCCCACCTCCTCATTTGTTATTGCTACGTCAAGCTCGAGCTGCTCCTTTGCAGGAAGCCCTAGGGCGCCGTGCAGGTTGGACTGTTTTCTGTCATCGAATCCCACGAAGTCCAGGTCGCCGAAATGGTCCTTCATGGCCCAGCTCTGGAAATTGGCATTGAACTTCTGGCCCAGAACATACTCCTCTATATGGGCGTTTCCAAGCGCGACTTCATCTACAAGCCCCGATTTTACGAGCTTATCGCCATTCCCATAGTACTCCTCTGAAGATTTCGCATAGAAGAACGCCCTCTCAAGCGGCCTCTCCTTCTGCTGCACCTTAACTATTGACATCCTGTCTATATCCTCTGGCCTGTTGAACTTCTTGGGTATCTTTATGCCTGCTCTCTCAAGCAGGTCGTACTGGTTCTTCTTCCCCTGCCTCTCCTCTGTCCTTAGCATGTACCTGCTGCCGTATAGCGGCACCCTGAACTTGTCCTCTATGCTGTCGTATCCTGCATAAACCGAGAAGGACCTGTTAGGTATGAATACTGTGTTCATGCCTATGAGCTTGTCCTGGACTTCATCACTCATTATGTCTGCGAAGCTGTCTAGCACTATCTTATGGTCGAATAGATGTTTGCTGTATTTGGTGTAGAGTTCGTCGCGTCCCTTCTGGCATACTACCGCGACTTTGAATCCGAGAGCTTTGGCCGCCACCCCTGTCTCTTCAGCTGTATGTGACCCGAGCACCCCTATCGTCACATCCTTAGCATCGTATGAAGATGCCACCTTCTGCATCTCACCCCGTTCTATAGCCATTCAAGCACACCTGACAGATTATGATAATTCAGATGTGCGCACCTAAATTATAAATGCTCCCCAATGTCAGCTCTATCCAGCCTGCAAACAGGCCTCTGCACAACAACAGAGGCATCTTATTATATTTTGTTTTTCAATATTAAAACGGCTGCCAGCGAATGCGCATACTGGGTACATGTCTCGCATGCTTGATGGCATCCAGGGTGAATACTTGGAAGAGCTCTTAAGATCGGGGAAGGTAAAGGACGTGTATGCTGCCGGGGAAGATGAACTGGAATTCGTATTCTCAAACAGGATATCTGTATTCGACAAGATAATCCCGAGTGAGGTTCCGTACAAGGGCGAGACACTATGCAAGACAAGTGCATACTGGTTCGGCGTACTGGACAAACTGGGAATACAGACGCATTTCATAAAGCTGACCCCCCCGAACAGGATGCAGGTAAAGCGCGTAAACGTCGTGCCCGACTACTTGCAATTGGGCAGCAACTCAAAGAACTACCTCATACCGCTCGAGCTGGTCACAAGATATTTCGTATACGGGTCATTGTGGGACCGTGTCAGGAACGGCACGGTAAAACCCGAACAGCTTGGATTTGCGCCAGGCCACGAAGTGAAGCTGGCCGAGCCGCTGCCAGATCCATTCTTCGAAGTCACTACCAAGCTTGAGAAGGTGGACAGGAACCTGTCCATAGAAGAGGCGCAGAAGATATCCGCCATGTCAAACGACGAGTACGAACAGATGAAGGAGCTATGCTTCAGGATAGACGACCAGATAAATTCAAGGGTCAATAGGCGCGGGCTCATACATGTGGATGGTAAGAAAGAGTTCGCGTTCGACGGTGAGAGGGCCCTGATGGTTGTCGACACGTTCGGGACCCCGGACGAGGATAGGTTCTGGGACTCCTCAGAATTCAATAATGGGAAATACGTCGAGAGGTCAAAGGAGTTTGTAAGGCAGTTCTACAGGGATTCTGGCTACCATTCAAAGCTAATGTCGGCACGCGAGTACGGCGATGCGGAGCCCCCCATACCTGCCCTTCCGCAGGACACAATAAGCCAGGTAAGCCAGATCTACATAAAACTCTCCGAGGACATAACCGGGGAATCCTTCAGGTGATGCATTGGAAGAAGATCTAGTATCAGTATACGACATGCTCTCTCCCAGCGATTACAGATACTGTGTCAAAGACCTTCTTCCATACCTATCTGAAGAGGCCTATGTGAAGTACAAGTCCAAGGTAGAAGCAGCACTTGCAGCGGTTCTTGCGAAAAGGAAGGTGATAAGCAAAAAGTCGGCCAGGGAGATAGCAAAGTCCGC